>JAIBCZ010000021.1 GCA_024679645.1 Amphritea sp. | reverse complement strand
CTGCCTCAATGGGATCGCTGGCAGGAACTCCTGGGCCTTTGCCATGTGGTAGTCGTTAAGCGGCCCGGTTGGACCTATGCGCCTTGCGAACTGATGCAGGAGGTTAGCCGGAAGCATGAAACAGAAGACCTGCGGCAGTTATTAGATACCCCGGCAGGCTGTGTTATTTTTCGCGAGCTTACCCCGTTGGGCATCTCCGCAACTCAGATCAGAACGCTGGTTCGAGAAGGGCGTTCACCGCGCTATCTGGTGCCGGATGCGGTGTGGAACTATATACAAGACAATAAGTTATACGACTTTAATAATGAAGGTAAATAATTACTAATGGAAATGGATCAGATAATCAGCGCTGTACGTCAAGCCCTTGATGATATGAAAGCACGAGACGTTGTTGAAATTGATGTGACCAATAAATCGACGGTAACTGATCGAATGGTTATCGCCAGCGGAACCTCTAAGAGACATGTGATGTCTATTGGACAGCATGTTCAGGAAGAGATGAAGCACCAGGGCTTGCTGCCTCTGGGAATAGAAGGTTTGGATACCGGCGAGTGGGTGCTGGTGGATCTGGGTGATTTGGTGGTACACGTAATGATGCCGGATGCGCGTAGTTTCTACGATCTTGAGCGCCTGTGGGGTTTTGATGAAGCAGAGCAGGGCTCTGTTAATTAACGACCTGTTGACGCAGTAAATTACGCAATAAGGAGCTTGGTTTTCTAGTATGAAGATACGCCTCATCGCTGTGGGTACTAAAATGCCGGGCTGGGTAACGGAGGGATTTAACGAGTATGTTAAACGTTTACCCCATGAATTTAGCCTTGAACTGGTAGAAATTCCTCTGGGCCACCGGGGTAAAGGTGCTGATCTGGCCCGTGCTAAACGGCAGGAGGGGGAACAGGTACTGGCGGCGATACCTAAGGGTGACCGGGTGGTTGCGCTGGAGGTCGGTGGTAAAAACTGGAGTACCGAACAGTTAGCCGGACAGGCTGAGCAGTGGCAGATGTCGGGGCAAAACATCTGCTTGTTGGTGGGCGGGCCGGATGGCTTATCGCCGGAGTGTGTCGCCATTGCTGATCAGAAATGGTCGCTGTCAGGCTTGACCTTACCTCATCCACTTGTGCGTATTTTGTTAGCCGAGCAGTTATACCGGGCCTGGAGTATCCTTCAGGGCCATCCCTATCATAAGTAGTCAAATGGCCAGTGAAAAATTACTTAGATGTCAGCATTCGATAGTCTGAAAGACCATACCAAAGAAGGGCGGGTGTTCTTCTCCCGGGCCCTGATCGCTTTTGTTGTGGTATTGATCTTGATGGGCGTACTGATTAGCCGGTTGTATTACTTGCAGGTGGTCCAGCATGACAATCTGGCCGCTCTGTCTGATGATAACAGGGTTCAGCTTAAGCCTGTTTCGCCGACTCGCGGGCTGATTTATGACCGCAATGGCACTCTGCTGGCGGAAAACCGTCCCAGTTACAGTGTCACACTTCTGAAAGAGAAGGTTAGTGATGTTGAAGCGACGCTGTCCGAGCTCCAAAAACTTATTCCGATCTCGGAGAGAGAGTTAAAATCCTTCCGCAAACGCCTTAAGCAGCGGCGCCGGCCTTATGAGACCGTGCCGCTTAGATTTCGTCTGAATGACGATGAGATTGCCCGGATTGCGGTGAATTATCAACGACTTCCCGGGGTGCAGGTAGAGGCTGATCTGATTCGTTATTATCCGTTTGGAGCAGGGCTGGTGCATGCGCTGGGTTATGTCGGGCGGATCAATGAGAAGGAGCTCAAGCGGGTTGATGCGACTGATTATAGTGCGACGCATTATATCGGCAAGTTAGGGATAGAAAAGTTTTATGAGCCTCTGCTGCATGGCGATGTGGGGTATCACAAAGTTGAAACTAACGCCCGGGGGCGGGTGATGCGGGTACTTGAACGTACCGATCCGGTACCTGGTCAGGATATTGTCTTACATCTGGATATCAGGCTGCAGCAGGCTGCCGAGAAACTGATCGAAGGGCGCCGGGCTGCAATAGTTGCTATTGATCCTAAAAGCGGTGGCATATTGGCGATGGTTAGTAATCCTGGCTATGACCCCAACTTATTTGTTACCGGTATCAGTACTAAAGATTATAAGGCCTTACGTGAATCTCCGGATCTGCCTCTGTTTAATCGGGCGTTAAGGGGGCAATACCCGCCAGGGTCGACTATCAAACCGATGGTTGCGATGAGCGTCATTGACAGCGGCATTGTGAGTCCCGCTCATACCATACAGGATCCCGGTTTCTTTACCCTGACTAGAGGTGGGCGTCACTACCGTGACTGGAAGCGTGGCGGGCACGGTAAGGTCGGCCTGGAAATGGCGATCTATCAATCCTGTGATGTTTGGTTCTATGATGTCTCAAATCGGGCGGGTGTTGACGTGATTTCAGAATACCTGAATAAATTCGGGTTGGGGCAAGTGACCAGTCTGGACCTGCCTGAAGCACTGCCAGGTATTTTGCCCAGTAAAGCCTGGAAAAAGAAAACTGGCCGGGGCTCCTGGTATTCAGGGGACACACTTAATCTGAGTATTGGTCAGGGGTGGATGTTGGCTACGCCATTACAGCTTGCCACAGCGTCGGCGGTGATGGCTAATCGTGGTGTCTGGAAGCAACCACGGATGCTGAAAGGTGTTATGCAGCGTAGTCAGCGAGAAGGTAATACGATTGTTGATGGCAGTATTGTTGATATCAGTGGCCTGGAAGGTACCAGTGCAGTGCTGCCTGATATTAAGCTGAAGAATGATCAATACTGGCAGAAAATAATTGATGCAATGATTGCTGTGGTACATGGTCCGCGGGGAACCGCCCGTAAAGTCGGCACCGGGCTCGATTTTCAGATAGCGGGAAAAACCGGTACGGCGCAGGTTGTCGGTATTAAACAGGATGAGGTTTACGATGCGGAGAGTCTGGACGAACGGCATCGCGATCATGCATTGTTTATTGCTTTTGCACCAGCAGATAAACCGGAAATTGCCGTGTCAGTTATTGTTGAAAATGGTGGCGGTGGCTCTAGTACTGCGGCGCCTGTTGCACGAAAAGTGATTGATGCGTTTATGGCGCTGAAACAGCAGGATGCCGACGTGAAAGAGTTGGTGAGGAGTCAATAAATGGCCGACTTTCAGCGTAGTATGCCCGATGCTCAGCCTCACCTTGCCCGTCGTCGGGGGCTTTGGTCTTACACGCGGCTGGACGCCTGGTTGTTGCTGCTTATTATGGTGCTTTGTGGCTATGGCTTACTGATTCTGTATAGCGCTTCCGGTGGGGATATGGGCTATGTCGTACGCCAGGCCATTCGGATGGCGGCCGGCTTTGCTGTTATGATCGTAATGGCCCAGATGAGGCCTCAGTTGTTCGCCCGTTGGGCGCCCGCACTGTATGTTATTAGTTTAGGGTTATTACTGGCCGTGTTGCTCTTTGGTGTTGGGGCAAAAGGCGCTCAGCGCTGGTTGGCGTTACCGGGGTTCCGTTTTCAGCCTTCTGAAATTGTTAAACTGGTCCTGCCGATCATGATTGCCTGTTACCTGGCCAGCAGACCATTACCACCGAGTTTTCGTCATATTATTATTTCGCTGGTGCTGATCTTTATGCCGGTGGTGCTAATTATGAAACAGCCTGATCTGGGTACCTCTTTGCTGATTGCTGCTTCAGGGGTATTTGTATTGCTGCTTTCTGGAATCTACTGGCGCTATATCTTTGGTGCGCTGGCTGTTGCATCCGCAGGCCTTCCTGGTCTCTGGATGGTTATGAAGGATTATCAGAAGCAGCGAGTGTTAACCTTTCTCGATCCGGAAAGTGATCCGTTAGGCTCGGGCTGGAACATTATTCAATCTAAGGCGGCGATCGGCTCAGGTGGTCTGGATGGCAAGGGCTGGATGCAGGGTACTCAGTCACAGCTGGATTTTTTGCCGGAAAGTCATACTGATTTCATTATTGCTGTCTTGGCGGAAGAGATGGGTATGATTGGCGTGCTGGTTCTGTTGTTTATCTATCTGTTGATTATCGCCAGAGGTCTGGTGATTGCGGCAAAAGCTCAGGATAGCTTTGGGCGTTTGGTGGCGGGTAGTGTGACGTTAACTTTTTTTGTTTATGTATTTGTTAATATCGGTATGGTAAGTGGATTGTTGCCGGTTGTTGGTGTGCCATTGCCATTGGTGAGTTATGGTGGAACGTCGATAGTGACGCTGATGGCGGGTTTTGGTTTGCTGATGTCGGTGCAGGCGCACCGACAGATGATCAGTCACTAGCAATGATGGTGTTCGCGAAACTATACACATAGTTATTGAGCGGTTTTGTCGCCATCACTCTGTGATACAGTCGACTCTTTAAACTCGATGTTGATCGAGTCAGTAATAATCATTAAAGGGTGTCAGGTAGAGATAGCGCCTGGATGTGAGGTCCGAATTTAAGATCTCAAAGGAAAAGCCTTAAAGGTGGAGAGATATGTTTAAAGCTAAAGTGACTGGGTTGTTGGTCGGGGCTGTACTGAGTATGGGGTTTGCGGGTGTTCAAGAGGCTGTGGCACATGGCTATGATGATCATCCGAAGGCGCAGCAATTTATCTCTGAGATGGGCAAGGAGGGTTTTGATGAAGGAGAGATCAGAACTGTTTTGCGTTCAGCAGAGCGTCAGGAAAGTATTCTTAAAGCGATATCCCGTCCGGCTGAAAAACGCCTGAACTGGGGAGAGTATCGCAATATCTTCCTCAAGGATAAACGTATCAATCAGGGCGTTGAATTTTGGGAGAAACATAAAGATACATTGCAACGGGCTGAGGAAAAGTACGGTGTCCCGGCTGAAATTATTGTCGCGATAATCGGTGTTGAAACCCGCTATGGTCGAAATATGGGTAGCTACCGGGTCATTGATTCGCTTGCTACCCTGGGATTTGACTATCCACCACGGGGCAAATTTTTTAAGGGCCAGTTGAAAGAGTATTTTTACTTGTTACGCGATGAAAACGTAGATCCTTTCAGCTTGAAAGGCTCCTATGCCGGCGCGATGGGTTTTGGCCAGTTTATTCCTAGCAGCTTTCGCAGCTTTGCCGTTGATTTCGATGGTGATGGCAAGAAAGATATCTGGAATAACCCGGTTGATGCAATTGGCAGCGTCGCAAACTATTTCAATGCCCATGGCTGGAAAGCGGGTGAGCCAGTACGCAGTAATGTTGTGATGCGTAAGATCGCAGATGAAACCTGGATTAATGCGGCACTTAAGCCAAAGGTGACACTGAGCGAATGGTCGCAGCGGGGCATTAAGACCCGTCAGGGATTGAATGTTGACGATAAAGCGACGTTGTTACGATTAGAAACTAAGGGTGAGTTTCAGCACTGGTTTGGTCTGCATAATTTTTATGTGATTACCCGGTATAATCACAGCCGATTGTACGCTATGGCGGTCTACGAGCTGAGTCAGGCGGTTGCAAAAAAACACTCAGTGGCCGCGGGATAAACGATGAAAAGAGTGACCCTTAATCTGCTTGCGCTGACGATAGCGGTATTTCTGGTAGGCTGTTCCTCTTCCGGCGGTCGGTATGCAGTAGAGCAGGATTATGGGCCCTCTCGCAAAGTTGATGTGTCGAACGTGCCGGATGCGGTTCCCCGGGTTGAACCAAAAAGCAGGGGCGGTAATAAAAGCCCTTATACGGTGTTGGGTAAACGCTATTATGTGATGCCATCCAGTGTTGGTTACAAAGCACGTGGAGTGGCTTCTTGGTATGGCAAAAAGTTTCATGGTCATAAAACGTCAAATGGCGAAACTTATAATATGTATGCCATGAGTGCCGCCCATAAATCACTGCCGTTACCTGGTTATGTTCAAGTCACTAACCTGACTAATGGCAAGAAAGTTATTGTCAGGGTCAATGACCGGGGGCCGTTTCATGGCGGCCGGATCATAGATCTCTCCTACGCGGCGGCTTCTAAGCTTGATATGTTAGGCAGTGGTACGGCGAAGGTTGAAGTCGAAGCGATTGATCCAGCTAGCTGGAGCAGTTCTTCTAAAGGGATCGTCAGGGCGCTACCTGCCCCTGTCGCTGCTCCGGCATCAATATCTGACGAAAGCTCTGGCGCCCCGCGTTATCTTCAGGTGGGAGCTTTTAGCTTAGAATCAACGGCTTCTGAAGCGATAAATCAGCTACAAACAATGCTTCCGGGCTACCAGTTGCGAATAGTACCACTGGCTCTGAAAGACCGAACATTGTATCGGGTTCAGGTAGGGCCTGTGCAATTGAATGCGAATTTGGCCGAGTTGGTGTCGAGAATCGAAGCCGCAGGTTATCTGCGGCCACATTTGGTAGACTAAGCGCGGCTAAAAGAAAAGTTATTTAAAGCTTAAAGAACCATTATGTAATTTTTAGGTCCCATCAGTATCTGGACCCTCTGTAACCGTAAATAAAGTACATATAAAACCATGATTAAAAAAATTGCGCTCCGTTCTGCTATCTTTCTGATGATTATATTTGCGCTGCCTGTTCAGGCAGTGAAGATAACACCAGCGCCGCCTCAGGTTGCTGCCCGTGCCTATATTGTTATCGATGCTGATACGGGCAAGGTGATCATGGCGAGTCGTGAAGAGGAGCGGTTTCCACCGGCAAGTCTGACTAAAATGATGACCAGTTATATTCTGGAATCTGAGCTGACCAAGGGCAATATAAGTAAATCGGACCTGGTTCCTGTATCAGTGAAAGCCTGGCGCGCACCAGGATCCCGAATGTTTATTCAGGAAGGGACACAGGTCTTACTGAGTGACCTGATGAAAGGTATTGTCATTCAATCAGGTAATGATGCCAGTGTGGCGGTTGCCGAATATATCGCGGGCAGCGAGGCAGCGTTTGCGGATATGATGAATCAGCATGCGGTACAGCTGGGAATGAACAACAGTCATTTTATGAACGCTACTGGTTTGCCTGCTGAAGAGCACTACTCCTCGGCTAAGGATTTGGCGTTATTGGCTCAGGCAATCATTCAAAGATACCCAGAGCACTATGGTGTCTACTCTGAAAAGTATTTTACCTATAACAAAATTCGCCAGCCTAATCGTAATAAGCTGTTGTGGCGTGATGATTCAGTTGATGGCCTTAAAACGGGCCATACAGATGCTGCTGGCTACTGTCTGGTAGCTTCCGCTAAACGTGATGGTATGCGTTTAATTACGGTGGTTATGGGGACTAAGAGTGAGGAGGCTCGCGCTCAGGAGAGTCAAAAGTTGCTGGCTTATGCTTTCCGTTATTTTCGAACCCATAAGTTATATGACGCCGGCCAGGTACTCGAAACCACGAAGGTTTGGGCGGGTCAGCAGGATAAGCTGAGGGTTGGATTGACCGATGCGATGGCGATTACCATTCCTCGGGGGGAGAGCGAACAGCTTCAGGCAGTGTTGGATCTGGATAAAGTGATCAAAGCGCCGATCCAGAAAGGCCAGAGTTTTGGTACTTTGAAGGTAATGCTTGAAGGAAAGCTTGTTGCAGAGGCTCCGGTTGTTGCGCTTGAAAGTATTAATGAAGCGGGATTTATACAGCGTATCTGGGATGCAATTGCGCTATTCTTTTATAATCTGATTAACTGAGCAGGCGGCTCTGAGGAATGGATGCCCGGGCTTAGCTTCTGACTAAGTCCGGGCATCTGTCGTTAAGCGAAGATGAAAACTGTATACCTGAACGGTGAATTTATAGCTGCAGATCAAGCCCGAATCTCTGTTTTTGATCGGGGATTTCTGTTTGGCGATAGCGTTTATGAAGTGATCCCGTTTTATCATGGGCAAGGTTTCCGGCTTGATGAGCATTTGCAGCGCTTAGAACATAGCTTGCGAGGCATACAGATCAGTGCAGAATATGACTGGGTAAGTATTCTGACTCGCCTGGTCGAACTGAATGGCGGCGGAAACTTATCGGTTTATTTACAAATTAGCCGGGGGAGTGCTGATTGTCGAAGCCATATTTATGACGTGGATATGGTTCCGACAGTGTTTGCCAGTTGTAGCCAGATTAAGGATATTTATGATACCGGGCCCGGTTCTGTTAGTGGCGTCCGGGCCATCGTGACGGCAGACCTTCGCTGGGGGCGCTGTGATATCAAAAGTACCGGCTTGCTGCCGAATATTCTGGTGATGCAGCAAGCACGCCAGGCAGGTGTTGAAGAAGCGTTGATGATTCGGGATGGTCTGTTAACGGAAGGGGCCTCCTGTAATTTGTTTGTCGTCGATAAAGGGGTGGTTTATACACCCAAACGTGGGTCAGATATACTCGGTGGTACGACCCGGGAACTGATTCTGCAGTTAGCCGATGAGAACGGAATACCCGCGCAGGAAGTGGATATTGATTACCAACAGTTGTTAGCGGCCGATGAAGTCTGGGTTAGCAGCTCTACCCGGGCTGTTGTGCCGGTATTGGAAATTGATGGTCAGCCAGTGGCTGATGGAAAGAAAGGCCCTCTATGGGCCCGGATGTTTGAATTATTTACCTGTTATCAGCGTAACCTGATGAAAGGTTGAGTAACTGAGAGAGAGATATGGCGCAGCAAACAGAGCAAGACGCTCCAAAAATTGAATTTCCCTGTCCGGATTACCCGATAAAGATAATTGGCCGGGCGGCACCGGACTTCAAAGAGCTGGTGATCGATATTGTTCGCCAGTACGCTCCTGACCTGGACCTGAGTAAGGTTGATGAACAGGGCAGCAGCAAAGGGACTTTTACCTCTGTACGAATGAAAATTACGGCGACCGGTGCGGATCAGCTGGATGCTCTGCATCAGGCGTTGAAAGCGACTGGCCGCGTACAGATGGTGATCTGATGACATTGTCTGAGCAGCAGACCGCTCAAATGTCTGAAAAAGTAGTGGTTCGTGATTTGGGGCTTGTAGAGTACCAGCCGACCTGGCAAACGATGCAGGATTTTACGGCAAATCGCGGTGCGGAAACGGTAGATGAAATCTGGTTGCTAGAACATCAGCCTGTGTTTACCCAGGGGCATCATGGAAATGAGTCTCATCTGTTAAACACCGGTGATATTCCGGTAGTACAAGTTGATCGCGGTGGTCAGGTGACCTATCACGGCCCCGGGCAATTGGTGGTTTACCTGTTGCTGAACATCCGTCGTAAAAAGTTTGGTGTAAGAGAGCTGGTTGCCCGGATGGAGGCCAGTATTGTCGAGTTGTTGGCGGGTTTCGGTGTTGAGGCGTATGCCAAACCAGATGCCCCTGGCGTCTACGTCGATGAAGCAAAGATTTGCTCGCTGGGATTGCGAGTGCGTAAAGGCTGCTCATTCCATGGGTTAGCGTTTAATCTGGATATGGATCTGGAACCCTTTAATCGAATTAATCCTTGTGGTTATGCGGGTATGGCTGTTACCCGTCTGACCAACCTGGCAGATGATGTTGATCGGGAATTCGTTAAAGGTTCACTTATAGAAATACTGGTGAAAAGACTCGGCTACATCGAGCGCACCAATGCTAACTCGCTGGAAGATATAGATGTCAGATAAGAGTGAAAAGTTGCAAAGTGCTCAGTCTCAAAGCTCTGAAAAGAAAGCTTCTGGGGTTCAAAAAGATAAGCCGCACCGGGCTGAAGCCGGGGTGAAACTCAGGGGGGCAGAGAAAGTGTCCCGTATCCCGGTGAAGGTCATTCCAACTGAGCGGGATCAGATTCTGCGTAAGCCGGAGTGGTTGCGGGTTTCATTGGGTACCACGCCGCAAGTGCAGGGTATCAAGAAAAAGCTACGTAAACATAAACTGGCGTCTGTCTGTGAAGAGGCCAGTTGTCCTAATCTGGGTGAGTGTTTCAGCCATGGTACGGCGACCTTCATGATCATGGGGGATATATGTACCCGGCGTTGTCCATTCTGTGACGTTGCCCATGGGCGGCCTAAACCGCTACCAGAAAACGAACCTGGTGAATTAGCCGAAGCGATAGCCGACATGGGGCTTCGTTATGTGGTGATTACCTCCGTTGATCGTGATGATCTGCGTGATGGCGGGGCAGAACACTTCGCGCGCTGTATTACAGAAACCCGTAAAGCGGTACCGTCGATTCAAGTAGAAACGCTGGTGCCTGATTTCCGGGGACGTATGGATGTTGCACTGGATGTGTTACAGCAGACGCCTCCCGACGTGTTCAACCATAATATGGAAACTGTTCCCCGGTTATATCGTAAAGTGCGCCCGGGTGCGGATTACCAGTGGTCCCTGGAATTGCTGAAAAAGTATAAGCAGCGTTGTCCTGATGTGCGGACTAAGTCAGGTTTGATGGTAGGTGTGGGTGAGACTAAAGAAGAAATCTTTGAAGTGTTGCGTGATCTTCGGGCTCATGATGTTGATATGCTCACGATTGGCCAGTACTTGCAGCCCAGTCGTGATCACCTTCCGATCGATCGCTATGTCACGCCGGAAGAGTTTGATGAATATGCTAAGGTGGCAAAAGAGCTGGGCTTTTCGCAAGTCGCCAGTGGGCCGCTGGTGCGTTCTTCCTACCATGCAGATTTGCAAGCTAAGGGTGAAGTAATCAGCTGATGCCTCGCACTCAACTGCTTAAATTGCTGCTGTCAGTGGTGATCCTGGTGATCACCCTGGTGGTAGTTGAGTATCAGATCGGCTGGTACAGTCTGCTGACGTCATGGCAGGGCTTTTCGGCGGGTACTCTGGCCGTGCTGGTGACTTTGTCGCTTTGCAGTAATGCGTTGCGGGCGTTGCGGATTAAGATCAGCTTCGAACTGCCAGTGAGCCGTTATCCGCAAATGTTCTATCTGAGTACTAATCATAACCTGCTGAATAACCTGCTGCCCATGCGCACGGGCGAAGTGGCGTTTCCGGTACTGATTAAACGGTATTTTGGTATCGCCGTTGTGGCGTCTTCTTCGCATCTGTTGTTATACAGGCTCCTGGACTTGGTTGCCCTGCTTTCCATTGCCGGCGCACTGGCCCTTTGGCAGTCAGATCAGATGATCTCAATCGCGGTCATGTTGGTGACCTTGTTTGGCTTGTTGTTGTTTGATCGTGGTAAGCGGTTAGTGGTTTGGTTGTTAAGTCGTTTCAACAGTCCAAAACTGGCACAGCTGGCGCAAGCGTTCAGTGATCTGCCTACCCGTGGTGGTCATTTTGGAGCGATTGTCCTGACCACCTATGCGGTCTGGCTAACGAAACTGCTGGCGTTCCTTGGTGTAGTGTTGCAATTGTCGCAGCTGACTCTGGCTCAGGCTGTCACCAGTGTGGCTATTGCAGACCTGTCATCAATTCTGCCGATACACGGTGTCGCGGGTTCAGGGACGTTTGAAGCAGCATTTGTACTTGCGGGCAAACTCTATGCTATTGATACCACAGCGCTCCTGACAGTGGCTGTTCAGTTGCATCTGTTTCTGTTGTTGATGTCTTTCGTTGCTTTTCTGTTGGGTTGGCTAATTGCAAAACTATTCAGTCGCCAATCTTCAGAGAAGGCTGGGATTGAGTAGCCTGCAATGCTAGCAATGGCGGGCATTACCTTCATATCAATAGGGCTTTGTGATAGAGTCCGCATTAAATTTTTAATAGCCTAGATTCGGGTAAATTATGAAATCATTATCGATCGTAGTACCGATGTATAAAGAAGAGGACTGTGTATTTCCGCTGGTTGAGCGGGTACACGAAGCTCTTGATGATTATGCCGGTAAGTGGGAGCTTGTGTGCGTCGATGATGGCAGCCCGGATCAGACGGTTGCTCGCCTTAATGAGGCTCAGGAGCAATGGGGCGATCACCTGAGAGTGGTCGAACTGCAGCGTAACTTTGGTCAGACCGCGGCAATGCAGGCGGGTATTGATGCTGCCCGCGGCGAAATTATTGTCACTATGGATGGTGATCTGCAAAATGATCCTGGTGATATACAGCGCATGATCATTGAAATGGAAGAGCGCGACCTGGACATGCTGCAGGGCTGGCGGAAGAAGCGGGAGGATGAGTCTACCCGGAAGTTTTTCTCGCGTCAGGCGAATCGCTTGATTGCTAAAGTTACTAAAGTACGCCTGCATGATTATGGCTGTAGCCTTAAAGTGTACCGTGCGAGCATTATTAAGCAGGTTCGCCTGTTTGGTGAAATGCACCGTTTTATCCCTGTATGGGTGGCTTCTGTCACTAAGCCAGAACGTATTGGTGAGACCGTTGTGGATCATCATGCCCGTCAGTTTGGTGAATCTAAATATGGCCTGTCACGGACCTTCCGGGTAATTCTGGATCTGCTGGTGGTATTCTTCTTCCTGAAATTCAAAGCCCGTCCCGGACACTTTTTTGGTTATCTTGGATTGGGAATGGGTGTGTTGGGATCATTGATTATGACCTGGCTGGTGATGGTCAAGTTGTTCCTTGGTGAAGATATTGGCAGTCGTCCATTATTCATGGTGGGTATCTTCCTCTTGGTGGTGTCTTTGCAATTTATCACCACCGGTGTGCTCGCTGAGATGATGTCGCGTATTTTCTTTGAAACGTCGAATACCCGTGGTTATACCCTGCGGGAGAAACTCAGCGATGATGAAGAAGGGCAGTGGTTTACTCCTCAGCCTGCTGGAATGGATGAGACGACTGCGCATGACGCCGACATTGCGCCAAAATAAGGCGCTTCATTATGGACTGTTGTTCGCAGCAGTCTTTTTTGCTTTCTTCTGGAATATCTGGGGCTTTCCTCTTTTTGACCTGGATGAAGGAGCGTTCTCCGAAGCAACGCGAGAGATGCTGGCCAACAGCAACTTTGCTGCGACTTACCTGGATGGTGAGCCCCGCTACGATAAACCAATCTTAAGTTATTGGTTTCAGGCCCTCAGCGTTTCTCTATTTGATCTGAGTGAATTCTCTCTGCGGCTACCCTCGGCTATCGCCGCTAGTTGCTGGATGCTGGTTTGTTATCGCTTTGCCCGTCAGCAGTGGAATAGCGAAACTGCGCTCTTCACTGTGCTGATCATGACGAACACACTCTGGATCGGCATTATCGGGAAAGGAGCCATTGCGGATGCCTGGCTAAACCTGTTTATCACTCTGACGGTGCTGGATATCTGGCGCTACTGGCAGCAACCTGATGCGTCGCGCTTTCTATTGTTACGGGTGTATCTGTGGATGGCGCTGGGATTACTGACTAAGGGCCCGGTAGCGGTGCTGATTCCGTTACTGGTCAGTGGTATTTTCTTTGTCATTCAGGGGCATTGGCGACGCTGGCTGACGGCGATATTCTATCTGCCGGGTTGGGCCTTATTGTTACTAATTCTGACTCCTTGGCTATGGCTGGTATATCAGGATCAGGGAATAGGGTTCTTCAAAGGCTTTCTGCTAGACCATAACCTTAATCGCTTCAGCGATACCCGCGAAGGGCATGGCGGGAAAATCTGGTATTACTTCCTTGCCTTACCGCTGGTGTTATTACCGTTTAGCTCGGCATTGTTTACCCTGCTACGTAATCTTCGTGAGTATTGTAAGGACTCACTTACCTTCTATCTTTTGATCTGGCTGGGTGTAGTGTTTGCGCTGGTGTCGGTGTCAGGCACTCAACTGCCTCACTATGTAGTCTATGGAATTGCAGGCTTACTGCTACTGTTTGCTCATCTTCGTGACCGTTTGTTTCGTGGCTGGGGGTTAATCTTTCCGCTGATATTCTTTCTCCTGATGGTCGGGCTGCCCTGGATACTTGAGTCAGCTGCTGATAGCAGCCGTAAACTCTATGAGCAGGAGATGCTGGGCAGGGTCTGGGATGTGGTGGGAGTGCCTTATCTGAGTGCCAGTGTTATTGCGTTGTTGCTGGTCGTAGGTATTATTTTTACCTCAAAACTTGAAAAACCCATTAAGTTTGTCGCCATTGGTTTTATTCAGACTCTGTTTGTTTTTAACTTCTTTATTCAGGTGATGGCGGGTTTACAGCAGTTACCGGTTCAGGAAGCGGCGTATATTGCTAAAGCGCGAGCAGGGCAGCATGTCGTTGCCTATGGTCTGCATATGCCGACGTTCAGTGTTTACCGCGATGCGATTACACCGAAAGAAAAAAATCCGAAACCGGGGGATGTGATCTTCACTGATGCAGATAACCTGAGAAAACTGCAGAAACGCCATCCTGAGGCGCTATTAGAACCCCTCTATAGTAAGGGCGGAATTCGGTTAATGGAGTGGCGTGATGCAAAGTCTGTTAACACAGATTAAAGCCTGTTTTATTGTTGCCGGGTTACCGGGTCAGCTTGAGAGTGCGCAGCAGCGTTTCAATCAGGAGACAGACCAGCAGGCGTTGCTTCGGTTAACTCAGCTGGCGTTGGTTTTACTGGGCACAGCACTGCTACTCTGGCTGATAGCTGGCTATCATGGTGCTTTTCATCTGCTAAACCAGTTTACCCCCTATCTACCATCAACTTTCTGGCAGATCGCTACATTTATGGGGGATACAACATTTGTTTTAGCGTTGTCTCTGCTCGTTGCACGGCGTAATCCGGCTATTTTATGGGTGCTATTGATTGCTGCGGTTTATGGCACACTCGCGACCCATGGGTTTAAAAACTTGTTCGATGCTGCCCGGCCTCCGGTTGCGTTATTAACGGAAGAATTTAATCTGGTGGGCAGGGCGCTGAAAAATGGCAGCTTCCCGTCGGGCCACTCTTTGTCTGCATTGGTATTTGTTTCAACGGCTTATTACTTCTTTAGAAATCCTGCTCTGCGTGTGGCTTTGTTGCTGGTGGGTGGTTTGGTTGCTCTGAGTCGGGTTATGGTTGCCGCTCACTGGCCTGTGGATGTTTTGGTCGGTAGTGCGCTGGGAATTCTGGTAACCGTTGCTGCTATTGTTACGGCTCAAAAATTTTCCTTAGGGTTTCGTAAGCCGATGCACCTGTTCATCGTCTGTCTGCTTCTGACGGCAGCACTTATGATTCTTGGGGGCCACAATGGCGGTTATCCACAAGCTCTGCTGTTTGCTAAAGTCATCGCACTGTTTTCTTTGATCGTCTTCATCTGTGAGTACTTCTTGCCTGCGCAACAGTCTCGCTCTCGTTAGTTATGTAAGTCGTACCATCAATTGAGTATAAGCTTATATAAAAAGCTAAATCAGTGTCGTTTGGCTCTTTCTCTCGTCCATGTAATTATGCGATAATTTATATATTAGGGAGTTCTTATGTAGGCGTGTTTATGCAACTGCTATGTTAAATAGCGCGCCAGCATTATTTTTGTATATATAGGGTGTTTTATCATGGCTGCTAATAAAGTTATTTCTGTTTCGGCTTCAATGGAAGCTGGGTGTCAGGTTCATGCGGATATTCGTGGGCACAAAGTGACTATCGATCAGCCAACGCAGGCGGGGGGAACAGATGAGGGACCTACGCCACTCGAGTTTTTTCTTTTTTCGCTGGCCGGCTGTATCGCCAGCATCGCGCGTGTAGCTGCAATGCAGCAGAAGATTGAGATGCGTAGTATCAGTGTTGATGTCGATGGGGCAATGAACCCCGCCGGACTGCTGGGTAAACCCACTGAAGACCGAACTGGTTTTCAAACGATTACTGTTAAAGCACAGATTGATGCAGATCTGAATGATGAAGAGAAGGTAAAGTTTTTCCAGGAAGTCTGCCATCGCTGCCCGCTGGACGACAATATAATGCTCGAAACGAAAGTTACGCATTCGCTTGTATAAGTAGCTCGAACGCCGCTTCGCGGCTTGCTTGTTGCTCGACGGAAAACTTCGTTTTCCTTGTTCGAAAAAGCAAAAGTCATGGCTGGGCTATTTTTTGTACATAGTGAGCCAGATGATCAAAAAAGGCTGATGCTTAACCATCAGCCTTTTTTATTTGTTGATAGAAGTTATTTCTATGGTGTTTGCTTAGTGCCCAGGCCGTGTGAAAACGGCGGTGGCCCCTCAATTTCAGTCATTTGATGACTCCCTAAAGCCTTCAGTGACATTTAGCGGAATGTCATCAATGTATTACGATTTATTATAGTGATGTTTTTTAGATGTCTGTAGAGCGCCAAGAAACCATTTAATAGTGCGGTTTTGACGGTATATAAAGGGGGTATGGTTAACCCTCTATCGCTGATATCAGGCCCTGCGTTCCCATTATCGATATCATGCGTTTCAGATTATAAGCCAGCACATGAAGGTTCATTTCGGTACTGACGTTTTTAAATCGTGTCGTCAGGAAGTGGGTGGCTCCCATCCACATCTTTATCGTACCAAACGGATGCTCTACGGTTTGTTTGCGTATGAGTGGGATGTCAGGGTTGGCATCTAACCTTGCCTGCATCGCCTCGATGTCCGCTTCATGTATCCAGCGCCGCATTCTTCTGGGGTAAGACTTCGAGCTTGTGCACTTGGCGCGAATTGAGCAGTCCCTGCAAGCAATAGAATTGAAGTAGATATCTTGCTCTACCCCCTTTTCAACAACGCGCATTCGGTTTTGCAGCTCTTTGCCAGCAGGACATATATAAATGTCTTTATCCTTGTCATATTTGAAGAGTGATTTATTAAAGATCCCTTTTTTCTCTGAGCCTGAGGTGTCTGTTTGCGGTACGTTTGCTTCAGCCCCCAGATCTTCAGTGGCTTTGATATCAACGCGGCTGAAGTAGCCTTTATCCGCGATAATAGTCATCGTCTTTTTCTTTAACGCTTGCTGCACTTGACTGGCAACATTGGTTAATTGGCCTCTGTCAGGAATGTTAGTGACTTCGTGACTGATAATCAGATGGTGCTTGGTATCCACAGCAGACTGAACGTTGTAGCAAACTTGTCGTTCCATATGATGAGTTTTCATGAGACGAGAGTCAGGATCATTTTGAGATATTTGTTGATCAGGATGGTCATTCACTTCTTTTTCTAGCGCTTTGAGTTCAACTAATCGTTGCTTTAACCAAGCCAGCTTAGACGCTGGTACTTTATCGCTATTGGATTTTTCATCATTATCTTGCGTATCCATTTTGCTCAGATATTGCTGGATATTCTTCTCTACACGCTCAATGTGGAAATTTACTTTGCTTGGCGTGTAGTTTTTGGCTTTGTTGTTGACCGCCTTGAATTTACTGCCATCAATGGCGAACACTGCATCACTAAACATATTCAATGTGCGGCATAGCTCAACAAATTGACGGCAGGCATTTTTAATACCCTTGCCATTGTCTTTTCTAAAGTCAGCAATGGTTTTGAAGTCGGGTTGTAATCGTTCAAGCAGCCACATCAACTCAATATTACGATGGGTTTCTTTTTCTAGGCGGCGTGATGACTGAATGCGGTTTAGGTAGCCGTAAATATATAACTTGAGCAGTGTGGCAGGGTGATAGCCAGGGCGTCCCGTGTGTTTCGGCTGTACCCGATGAAACCCCAATGAATCAAGATTGATTTCATTAACAAAAATATCAATGACTCTAATGGGATTCTCTTCTGTTACGAAGTCATCTAGCACTTCGGGGAACAAGGTGGTCTGTGTTCTTGATTGGCCTTGAATATGGTGAGACATCGCAGATTTTCTCTGGTTTGGCTGACCCTTTTATTATACTAAAAACGACTATTTAATAGATTTCGACGTTAAGACTGATTGATCATAAAAGCACAATGGATAGTCCAACAGGTAATCAATAGTTTTCACACAGTCTG
>JAIBCZ010000014.1 GCA_024679645.1 Amphritea sp. | reverse complement strand
GCTCTCCTGTCTCAGAGCTCACCCACTCTCGATAAAGCCCGCCTAATGCAAACCCAGTTCTCTCAGGCTCAATTAGATGATACCGGCGTTGCCCCTTCGGACCATCACCTTCAACGATACCTGTAGCAGGAACGATACAGCGCTGATGCCGGTACGCTTGATAGCCAGCTGAGTTACGAACGTTGAGCTTGTCTGATCGAGTATTGAATGAGGTGTAACGTGAAGGCTTGAGAGTTTGCCTGTCCAACAGCAGCCACCACACTGCAGGAACAACTGATCGACTGACACCGTCAGACAACACGACATCGATGACTGAAGCAGGCCCAGAGCCGCTGTTCGTTCGAAACAGGTCAGACTGTTCATCGATCTCAAGTGATCGAATCAGACTCTCTCCCTGAGGATAATGATTATTGAATTCAAAGAAACCGCACATACTTTACAGGTTAGCATAACAACCCTGTAGAACTATGTTGGGAAGAGCTCAATGCCTGAGAGAAATCCATAGAAAACAATCGATGAAGTAAAGCCAGAGTATGAATCACTGAACAGAGATGCAACGCCTCCGGAGACGGCATTGAGCAAGCACTGTCATTATCACGGAGAAATAAGAAGGAATGGTGCCGGCACCAAGAGTCGAACTCAGGACCTACTGATTACAAGTCAGTTGCTCTACCAACTGAGCTATAGCGGCACTGTGACCATACTGTGACCGACTACACTTTCTCGTGAACATCAAGCGATGTTATGCGCCTGTAGCTCAGTTGGATGGTATAGCAAATCCGTATGGAATCAGAACGTTACAATAACGTTTAAGTCTTACTTATTTGGCGCGCCTGGAGGGATTCGAACCCCCGACCAACAGGATCGGAACCTGCTACTCTATCCAGCTGAGCTACAGGCGCGCAACTCATCACGTATGATGAGGGCGTGTATATTACCGATCTAACTATGTACTGTCTATCGCTAAGGTGATTTTTTCAGTCTTTACGGTAAGCTTCAGGCCAAACTAATAATAGTCGTTATTTAATTAGTGAATCGGTGTGTTGGGGATGTCAATAGTTCCAGTTCATATACTCCGTCCTGCTCCTTTAACGGGATCAGACTGGCCATTCGTTTAGCCCGGACCGGACGACTGAAGTAGAACCCCTGAAACAAGGTGCAACCGCATTTCACAAGATAGTCCAGTTCTCCTTTTTTCTCGATACCTTCCGCCACCACATCAATGTCCAGGCTTCTCGCCATGGCGATGATAGTTGCCACAATCGCGGCATCATTACTGTCGGTCGTAATATCCCTGACAAAAGATTGATCAATCTTCAAGGTACTGATGGGCAGCTGTTTAAGATACTGCAACGATGAATAGCCGGTGCCAAAGTCATCCAGAGAAAAGCGGATACCCAGCTGGCCCAGACGTTCCATTTTGCTTTTTACCTTATCAATATTGTTTAACAGTACGCCTTCTGTCAGCTCAAACACCAGACACTCAGCCCGAACGCCAGTTTCAATGATAATCTCCTGTACCTGTTCGACAAAGTTTTCCTGCTGAAATTCACGTGGACTGATATTAACGGACACCACTAACATCCGCCCCAGTACTTCCCACTCAGCCATCTGTCGGCAGACGTCAGTCAAGACCCAATTGCCCAGACAGCAGATCAAATCCGTCATCTCGGCAATCGGTATAAAGGCCGAAGGATTAATCAAACCCTCCTCTCCATCTGACCACCGAAGCAACGCTTCAGCTCCAACTATTTTCCCGTCTCCCCGCACTAAAGGCTGATAGCTCATATATAAGCTATCATTATCTATTGCATCTCTTAGACGCTCTTCGATTTTCTGTCGCTGATCGGCATTTTCCTGCATCTGCTCAAAGAAAAACTGTACCTGATTACGGCCTTCCTCTTTTGCACGATACATTGCTAAATCGGCCTGCATTATCAAATCTTCAAACTGTACATTCTCACCATCAAACAACGCGATCCCGATGCTTGGAGTGACATGCAATGAACGCCCCTCAATAGAGTGTACGGCAGAAATTGATTGACGAATCTTTTCTGCAACACTCAAAGCGTTATGGCTGGCAGATGACTCATTTTGTCCCAGTTCCGGTAGTAACACGACAAATTCATCACCGCCCAAACGTGCAGGAGTATCAGCTTTACGCACTGATTGGCGAATTCTGACGGCTACGCTATTAAGTATGGCGTCGCCGATACTGTGCCCAAGAGAGTCGTTGAACGTTTTAAAGTGGTCCAGATCCATATACACCAACGCACCATGTTGTTTAGTACGCTGCGCGCGGGCCACCTCTTGTTCCATATTTTGCATAAGCAGTCTGCGATTCGCCAGACCGGTCAGCGGGTCAAAGTACACATGTTGCTCTATGGCTTTTTGGTGGGTATCCAACTCACGGGCATTTTTGTTTATTTCTGTCAGCATCCGATTAAAGCCACTAATAAGGCCACTTAGTTCAGTTTTCTTAGGACTTTCAAAGATCTTTAAATTGTAATTCTGATGTACGCTCACCTGCTCCATGGCATCTAAGAGCTGGTCTATCGGGCCCGTCAGACCCGCTTGAATACGTTTAGATAACAGGTAAACCCCGAGTAACGACAATAGATATAAAGACACACTAAACAGCAGGTAAAACAAAACTTTTTGCTTTATTCCCTGTAGGCTGTACTGCAGATAAATCTGCCCTTCCAAACCCTGGTTCGTTCTGACCGGCATACTGTATTCAAACAGCTCAAAACTAAAGCTATGCACCGCCTCTAGCTGGGATCGCAACAGAAAAGAAGGTTCAGGTAGCGTAATAGTTAACTCTGGTTTACTCAATTCAACGAGTAAACTGCCATCATTCCGATAAACATAAATGCCCAGCAAATCAGGTTCGGAAAAATAGTTTCCCAACAGTTGATGCGCCAGAATGGGTGAGTCGATAGCCAACACATTGGCCAGATGGGGAGAGGTAAGTCCGGTAAACAATCCGGCTCTTTCAATTAATTGATTCCGGCTAGTCACCAACTCAACGCTAAGCACTACTAATCCAGTAATGAGTAAGACTACTGCTGCCGAGGTAACAAATAAACCATGAAGGCGGCGGGTGACAGAAACAAACGGCTTCTGATCCATCAAAAGCCTCCTGCAAACACTTCACCCCGACCCAGGTCGATAGATGAAGTACTTACAGTAAATAAAAAGTAACCAGTTACCATAATAAGTCCTTTACGGTCTTTAAGTTACGCGACATCCGACTGGCTTGCAGCCCTGCAAGATAAAAGAAAAAAACAGAAGAATAAAATACCCTTTACGTCGCTATCCGGCAACATTAAATGCATTAATTACACCCCTCCAAGTCAATCCATTGCACCTAATGCCTAACATTTCCTCTATATGTTACTAATTATTTAGTCCTTATCAGAGCTACACCCATTTTCGTTGTGCCTATTTACCGTTATAATCCCGGCCGACAAAAAATTATTAATGCTGTAACCAGCCATTGAGGCTAACCCTACAGCACCCTTTTTCTATAATTAGCGATGATGAGGTCGTGACTGTGAGTAAATTTGCTGCCAAAGCTATTTCTGCCCTGTTTGCTGTTGCATTGGGTTTCCTGGCTACCTCTACTATGGCCAACACTGATAACGATGCTATTGCAGAGCGTATCAAACCCGTTGGTTCTGTATGTGTAGAAGGTGATGATTGTGGTGGCGCTGCTGCTGCCCCTGCTGCAGGTGGTGCGCGTTCAGGTGCTGATGTATACAGCGCCAGCTGTGCTGCATGTCACGCTTCAGGCGTTCTGGATGCGCCTAAGTTTGGTACCAGTGACTGGGCTGACCGTGCAAACAAAGGCCTGGAAACACTGGTGAGTAACGCGATCAACGGTATTAATGCCATGCCACCTCGTGGTACTTGTGCAAGCTGTTCAGATGATGAGATCAAAGCATCAGTAGAACACATGGTCAACAGCGCTAAGTAAGCGTGACTAAATAAAAAAGGCCGCTAATGCGGCCTTTTTTATTACTTTTTCTCATTCAAAGGTCATCTAATAATCCGCGCAACCCACTCAACGTTGCGTTTCCCCGTGCTTTATTAGCCACTTCACAGACCTCACCCCGGCCTTCATAGACTAAGTCATCTTCCGGTAATTCATCGAGAAAACGACTTGGCTGACAATCAATCAGCTCGCCAAATTGTTTCCGCTTTCGTGCCAGCGTCATAGTCAATGTCTCTTTCGCTCGCGTTATCCCCACATACGCTAACCGACGCTCTTCTTCAATATCGCCATTTTCAATGCTGTTTCGATGGGGCAGAATCTCCTCTTCCACCCCCATCAGGTAAACATGTGGAAATTCCAACCCCTTAGAAGCATGCAGTGTCATCAATTGCACCCGATCAGAGTCATCCTCTTCCTCCTGCCTCTCCATGATATCCATCAGAATAAGCCGGGCAATGGCTTCGCGGAGCCCCGCATCGGGATCATCTTCCTGTAATCGATCAAGGGTATTACGCAGTGAATCAACTAAGATCCAAACATTCTGCATACGCCGGTCTGCCACCACTTCGCCAGAGCTGTTCTGTGCAATCCAGCCAGCAAAATCGATATCATCCACCATTTTTCTGACTGCATCGATCGGGTCACCCCGCTCGCTCTGCTGGTAAATACCTTCAAGCCAGTTTTTGAAACGCCGCAGCCGTTCTACCTGCGCAGGCTTTAAGACTTGTTCGAGGCCTAACTCACTGCATGCATTAAACAGGCTGGTATGACGCTCAGAAGCATACTCTCCCAAACCCTGAAGTGTCGTATGTCCGATCTCCCGTCGGGGTAAATTAATGATCCGCAGAAAAGCATTATCATCATCAGGATTCACCAACACTTTCAGGTAAGACATGATGTCTTTAATTTCGGCACGCGCAAAAAACGAGGTCCCCCCATTGAGTTTGTAGGGCACCTGATAGCTTTGCAATTTCAGTTCTAATAACCGTGCCTGATGGTTACCCCGATATAAAATGGCAAAATCTTTGAACTGGCGTTTTCGACGCAGATGAAAATCAAGTATCTCTGTTGCTATACGCTCACACTCAGCATCTTCGTTACGGGTAAAGACCACTCGAATCGGATCCCCAAAACCCATATCGCTCCACAGCGTCTTATCAAATACGTGAGGGTTATTAGAAATAACCGTATTTGCCGCTTTCAAGATACGTCCCGTAGAACGATAGTTTTGTTCCAGCTTGACAACTTTTAACGATGGAAAGTCGTCTTGTAGCTGCACCAGGTTCTCGGGACGAGCCCCCCGCCAGGAATAGATAGATTGATCATCATCGCCCACCACGGTCAGCATTCCCCTGACGCCGACCAGCATTTTAACCAGCAAGTACTGGGTGACATTAGTATCCTGATATTCATCCACTAGCAGATAGCGGATTTTATTCTGCCAACGCTCAAGAATATCCCCATGATTGATAAACAGCTCCACCGGCAAAAGAATCAGATCGTCAAAATCCACTGCGTTGTAGGCTTTTAAACTCTTCTGATAAGACTCATACGCTCGGGCAGCCAGTACATCAGCCTGGCCTTCCGCTTGTGCCAATGCCTGCGCAGGCCCCAACATATCATTCTTCCAGTTAGATATCGTATGCTGGATAAAATCCAGTTGGTCTGTCTCTTCACCTTCGTGCAACAACAGACTTTTTAATAATGCTTTAGAATCCTGATCGTCAAACAGTGAAAACCCGGCTTTAAATCCCAGCGTTTTATGCTCTTTACGGATAATAGTCAGTCCCAGGTTATGAAAAGTAGAAACAGTCAATCCCCGGGTAGCATTACCCTGTACCAGAGAAGTGACCCGCTCCTTCATCTCTCTGGATGCCTTATTGGTAAATGTCACTGCTGCAATGTTATGTGCTTTTATCCCACAGACCTCAATTAGATAAGCGATCTTGCGGGTAATAACACTGGTTTTACCCGAGCCAGCTCCAGCCAGAACCAAGAGGGGACCACTAATATAGTCAACAGCTTCACGTTGCTTGGGATTCAGTTTTGCCATCTAAATAAAAAAACCTTTACCGCTAAAGCTTTACCTGCCCTCAGCCGATACAATGTAGTTAATAGAGAAAAAAATCATTTGAAAACATTATAATCCATTGTTTTTAAATGAATAATTTGTAAAACATCTGTTTTACCAGAGACGTTGACGTGTTACGCTTAATAGGTATACAGGGAGACAATTATCGCACGGATTGAATTGTCTTATCAGTAGAAATGATGGAGTATAAACATGGCCGTTTATTCTCAAGTACATTAAATATGTTATCTGTGACTCGCAGCGATACAGAAAAAACTAACTGCCTGATCATCGACAGCTGTGGTTTTGATACCACTACGCTAATCGATATGCTGGCACAAAATCACTGCGACTTTGAAAAATGCAGTTTTGACCAGGCCAGCGCAAAATTAGTACAGTGTGATTTCCAACTGATTTTTCTCCATAGCTGTTTTACTGACACCAACGCCCTCTCCGAATTGCATTTTTTACGACAGCAGTACCCCCTGATCCCTGTCATTATGTTTGATCATCAATTGACCACAGAGCGCATTGATGAATTTATGTTCTGGCGTGCCAGCGACTGCGTCATCACCTCGAAACTCACCAATGAAGTCTTTAAAAGAGTCATTCGCTATAACCTGATGGTGAATCAATACAATACTGAATTAACCCGTCTTAACCAGCTAGACCCGCTAACCGGCATGACAAACCGGCAACAGTTTTATAAGCAGTTATCGCAGAAGCTGAAACTGATCGGGAAGGGGGAAGCCTCCTCCCAGTTAGCACTCATCAGTGTCGATTTGGACGGTTTCAGGCGGTTTAACAATATCAATGGTTACTCCGCTGGCGATATCATCGTTAAGGAGATGAGCAAACGGCTCGCAGCCCTTATCCCAGGTCAACTATCACGCCTGGGCAACGATGAGTTTGTTTTGCTGCAAGAAACACCCGCAGATGACAATCTAACATCTCAGACCATTGAGCTTTGTAATAACATTTTACATAGCCTCACTGAACCCTACATCTATCATGAATTAGAAGTTATCCTTCCTTGCAGTATTGGGGTCGCATTAGTGCCGGAACACAGCTGCGAAATTGATACTCTAGTTCACCAAGCGACTCAAGCTCGAATAAAAGCAAAAGAAACCAGCAGTTGTAGTTATGTGATTTTTGATCAGGAGCAGCACCGCTCAGACGAGTCTCAGACCAATCTCGAACCTGAACTTATTAGCGCGATACGCCGTAACGAATTCGAACTCTTCTATCAGCCTAGAATTAATATCAGTAGCGGCAAAATCATAGGGGCTGAAGGACTGATACGCTGGAGACACCCCGAGAAAGGCCTGATTTATCCAGATACGTTTATTCCGACTGCAGAACGCACCGGCATGATTGTACCTATTGGCTATTGGGTTATTCAGCAGGCTGGCGATGATATGCAACGACTTAAAGCTTGCGGGTTAGAAATAGACAGACTAAGTATTAACCTCTCCTTCAGGCAGTTTCAAGACAGCTACCTTTGCCAAACAATCCAGAGGTTAATCAAAAAGCATTCGATTGATACCTCAATACTGGAATTTGAGTTAACCGAATCGGCTTTGTTCAATAATGAACTGCATGTTCGGGAGGGTATCGAAGGACTTCATAAACTGGGAATCAATTTTTCTCTGGACGATTTCGGAACCGGTTACTCCTCTTTTTCACTGTTACAAACACTACCCATCAGCAGCCTGAAAATTGACCGTTCTTTTGTCTCTGGCGTGAATCAGAACCCCGATGACGCGGAAATAGTCAAAGCGATTATTCGCCTCGCTCATAGCCTCAATAAAGAAGTCATTGCTGAAGGCGTCGAGACTTCACAACAACTTAACTTCCTAGATCGCTTGGGCTGTCATCAGGCACAAGGCTACTTATATAGTAAACCAGTCTCTTATGACGACTTCAAAACCCTGCTGGAGAGTGGCCAACGGGTCACAGCGGAGAGCGCCGCAAACCAATAGCCTCTAACAATGCTGCGCTACTAATCTCCGATTCGTCATGCAGATCAGCAATAGTTCTCGATACCTTTAGCACCCGGTGGGTAGCCCGGGCAGATAACCCCATGCGGCTCATCGCCTGCATTAAAAGCTTTTCTTGCTCGATTCCCAAGCGACAATATTGTTCCAGCCCTTGAACGCCCAGGCGATCATTAATACAACCCTGTCTCTGCATCTGACGCGTGCGTGCCTGAATAACCCGGGCCCTGATCTGCTCGCTATTTTCACTGCTTTCTAGCGGTCCCATTAACTGTTCAGGGGTTAGCCCGGGTACCCAGCTCTGCAGATCAATCCGATCCAGTAATGGGCCGGAAATTTTTCCCTGATATCGCTGCACCTGATCCGGTGTACAACGACACCGAGCACTCTGGTCTCCTCTATAGCCGCAGGGGCATGGATTCATAGCAGCAATGAGCTGAAAACTAGCCGGGAAACTGGTTTGGAGTGCGGCCCGGGAGATATGGATCTCGCCGGACTCTAATGGCTCGCGCATAACCTCCAACACCTGTCGGCTGTATTCCGGCAGTTCATCCAGAAACAATACCCCTTGATGTGCCAAAGAGATCTCACCAGGGCGAGGGTTACTACCGCCACCCACCAGCGCTACCGCCGATGCCGTATGATGGGGATTACGAAACGGACGAATACCGGCAAATAATTTCGATTCCTTCACTCCTGCTACCGAATAGATGGCTGCAATATCGAGTAACTCATCAGACTCCAGTGGTGGGAGAATGCCGGGCAAGCGACTGGCCAGCATGCTTTTCCCGCTACCGGGAGGGCCGCAAAGCAATAGATTATGCCCACCTCCCGCCGCTATCTCTAATGCCCGTTTGGCCTGATATTGCCCCCTGACATCAGCCATATCTGCACCGCAGCCAGCTACCTCTACCGGTCTGTTTGATACTGCGGCTTCAATCAGCTGTACACCTGAAAGATGGTTGCTAACGGCCAAAAGGGAGCTTGCACCTAAAAGTGTTAATCCGTTAACTAACCCCGCTTCGCTCAGGCTGTCGCTGGCTAACCAAAGGCTCCGCCCCGCTTCACGGCAACTTCGCGCTACAGGAAGCACACCAGAAACCGGGCGCAAGTGACCAGACAACGCGAGTTCAGCAAGGAATTCGAAACCATCAGCGGAGTTCTGCGGGAGTTGTTTACTGGCGATAAGAATACCGATAGCAATCGCCAAATCATAACGTCCACCCTCTTTTGGCAGATCGGCAGGAGCCAGGTTGACGGTGATACGTCGGGCAGGAAATTCAAAGCCACTATTGAGCAACGAGCTACGCACCCGCTCCCGGCTCTCTTTCACTCCTGTTTCGGGCATTCCAACAATAGAAAAACAGGGCAGACCACCCGAAAGATGAACTTCCACTGCAACCGAAGGTGATTGAATACCGAGCTGAGCCCGGGTGTGAACTATTGCTAATGTCATAATAATCCGTCCATGGATTCAAAAATGTACGTACAGGTATCTACGTTACGTACTTGTTATACTTTAAATTGCTTAATGCTCCAGATCTAACCGCTCGATCAATTGTTCCAGTGAGAGATCACGGCCCACATAATTACCACTCATACGACTACAACCCTGCAGTGTTAACCGGGTCATTTGACCAGTCGTGCGAACCCCTTCAGCTAACACTTCCAAACCGTTCTCACGGGCAGATGAGATCAGCTGTTCAACTCTTCTGCTCGATCGGTCATCACGCATCTGCGACTCAACCAGCTCAGCATTCAACAACAGCATATCTGGGAAAAGTGGGGCCGGCAGCCTTTCTATAGAGGCTTCTTGTAAATCGACAAGCAGCAACACCCCTTTTGCCTTCAGCTCTTCTATTTCATCCGGAAACAGGTGCACTTGAGATGCGTTCAAAATAATCATCAGGCGCTGTGGTGGCAACCCCGCTTTGACCATCAAACGAATCAGGTTATCAATGACGGCTATCGAAAACAGCTCTTCATCCTGCAACCGAAGACAGATATTATGAAACTGTTCAAAGCCACCCCAGAGCTTGATCATGGGTGACAACTGTTGTTCCAGTTGCTGATGAAATTCATCCAATAAACCGTAGCGGGAAAGCTGAGGAATAAACTGTTCTGGCGAAAGACTTCCTTGCTGCGGGTGGTTCATCAACAACCTCACTTCAGCCGCGGTCAGGTGATGCCCCTCTAAAGCATAAACCGGATTAAAACGTAGCGTTAATCCACTACCTGAGACCCCCGCTAACAACTCATCTCTGCTTAACACTTTGCCGCTACCCAGTGATGAGTCATAAAGTCGAAAGCCGCTCTCACCCTTAGCGGAGTTGACCACCAACCGGGCACGATCAAGCAACAATTCAGCACTCAGACCGGTATTATCCGCCAAGACCCCGGCGACAGAGAACGTGAAGGGTATTAATTCACCGGAAACCTCAATATCATCCTGTAAAACAGCCATAACACGATCAGCAAACTGCTCCATAACCATCTCATCAGGGCAGTACTCCAATACCATCACAAAGTTATTCAGCTGATCGAGAGCCAACAGGTCTGATTCCCGTACCTGAGCAGCTAATCTCGCGGCCACCGCAGTGGTTACCTGCTCAGTTTCGCGCCCTCCACTATCAAGTTGTATCAGAATAAGGCCACTATTTTGATTATACAGACTACCTTTCAACAGTCGCTGATTCAGCTGATCAAGCAGCATCTGCTCATCGGGTAACCCGGTCAGAGCATCATAACTGGTATGGCTGAATCGGTGCTCGCCGCTATAACAACTGGTGATATCCGAAAACTGAGCAACAAAACCAGTAATATCTGAACTTTCATCCCGAAGCGCCATCAGGCTGTACCAGGCCGGATAACTATGGCCATCCTTATGCCGATTCCATAATTCTCCTTCCCAGTAGCCCCGCAGCATTAACTGCTGCCATAGATGGTCAAATAATTCGGGGGCAATATCCCGGTTAGTAACTATCCCAGGCCCCTGACCGATGACATCTTCAATAGAGAAACCACTGACTTCAGAGAAACTGGGGTTAATACGATAGATCCTATTCTCTTCATCGAGCAACATTACCGCCTGCGGCGTATAAGCAAAAAGCCCATCATCAGGGTCCCGCGCTAATTCCCGGGCAGCCGCCTGCTGAGTCCGCATCGCATTAACAATGTAGAGCTCAGCCGTTGGATTCCAGCATATTTCCAGCTGCAACCAGAGACCGTTGTCCTCTTCAAACGGCCGCCAGGTCAACGAAAAAGTACCCTGAGACCGGGCCAGCATCATGCCGTGCTGCAGCTCAAATAGCGTTTCCTCAGAGTGCACCTGCGCTAAAGAAGTGCCTGAGATATCACTCTGCCAACCCAACATGCTCAAATATTCCCGGGTCGCAAACTGATAGCTTAAGTCAGGTAAAATACAAGCATACATCGGCTGGTTCATGATTTTGTCCTTCAGCGGCTAACGATCCGGGCGGGCAGCATTTTCCAACTGATCTAATTGTAGCTGCAGCTGTTCAAGCTTCATCCGGGTCCTGGCCAGCACAGCACTTTGGGCATCAAATTCCTCACGGGTAACCAGTTCCATCCGACTAAATGTACCCTGCAGTAAAGCCTTTATCTGTGGTTTGAGTTCTCCATCAGCTGAACTCTGTCCGGCCTGGTCAAATAATTGGCCAATCTGTTCGCTAATACCTTCCAGTAACTTAGAGTTGATCATATAACTTTATATTCCGACGGTTATTTATGCAGCAAGAGCTCTATTAAGCACTTTGACTCGCCGCAGAGAGATGAGTATTCAAACAGTAACTACAACTATAGCAACAACAGGACCTGCTTTTTAGCCTGCACCGAAAAACAGCACCCGCACCACCGCACCAAAAAAGAGCACGCACAAAAATCGCGCACCAGTAACCGCTCCCGAATTCACACCAAAGCCGCTACAGCCTCAGAAACAAGCTTACAAAAAACAGACTAACTACTTGATAATATTAGATTATTAAAATGATGGCATGTGCAGTGCTTTATTCGAGTCAATCCTTTAACCGCTGCACTGCTTAATCAGCGTAGTTTTTATAACAGTTTTACTTAGTGGAGATTCAGATCCCATGAAACTTATCTCAGCAATCATTAAACCGTTCAAGCTGGATGATGTCCGTGAAGCACTTTCCGAAATCGGTGTGCAAGGCATCACTGTAACCGAAGTAAAAGGCTTTGGTCGTCAGAAAGGTCATACCGAACTTTACCGTGGCGCAGAATACGTCGTAGATTTTCTACCCAAGGTTAAGGTCGACGCTGCTGTGGAGGACAGTATCGTTGATCAGGTCGTCGAAGCTATAAGCAAAACGGCTCAGACCGGCAAAATTGGCGATGGCAAAATATTTGTGATGCCAGTCGAACAAGTCATCCGAATTCGTACCGGTGAAACTGGCGACAGCGCACTGTAAGCACTTTTTAAACACTTAACAACAACTCTAAGCCAAGGCTTCAGGGGGAATGATGGAAAACCAAATTTTTGAATTACAGTATGCAATGGACACCTTTTATTTTCTGGTGTGCGGTGCATTAGTTATGTGGATGGCGGCGGGTTTTGCCATGCTGGAAGCAGGTTTAGTGCGTTCGAAGAACACCACTGAGATCCTGACAAAGAACGTAGCCCTGTTTGCAATTGCCTGCATCATGTATCTGGTATGCGGCTATGAACTGATGTACGGCGGCGGTATCTTTTTAAGCGGTATTGAAGCAATCGATGTTGAACAGGTTCTGGCAGATTCTGCTGAAGAAGGATTCAGTGGCGGTTCTGTGTACTCTGGTGCATCTGACTTTTTCTTCCAGGTCGTATTTGTAGCAACCGCTATGTCTATCGTATCCGGTGCTGTTGCTGAGCGTATGAAGCTTTGGGCTTTCCTGGCGTTCGCAGTAATCATGACCGGTGTTATCTACCCAATGGAAGGTGCATGGACCTGGAACGGCGAAGACGTTTTCGGTATGTACAACCTGGGTGATCTTGGGTTCTCTGATTTTGCTGGTTCCGGTATTGTTCACATGGCAGGTGCTGCAGCGGCTCTGGCAGGCGTTTTATTACTCGGTGCCCGTAAAGGCAAATACACTGCGAACGGCGTAAATGCGATTCCAGGTGCTAACCTGCCAATGGCTACACTAGGCACATTCATCCTGTGGATGGGTTGGTTCGGCTTCAACGGTGGTTCTGTCCTGAAACTAGGCGACATCTCCAGCGCTCACTCAGTAGCAATGGTTTTCCTTAACACTAACGCTGCTGCCGCAGGTGGTGCGATCGCAGCTTTGATTACCGCGCGCATGCTGTTCGGTAAAGCTGACCTTACAATGCTGTTAAATGGCGCACTGGCGGGTCTGGTTGCCATCACCGCTGAACCATCTACTCCAACGGCTCTGCAAGCGACTCTGTTTGGCGCTATCGGCGGTGTTCTGGTTGTATTCGCTATCATTACCCTGGACAAGATGCGCATTGATGACCCTGTCGGTGCGATCTCGGTACACGGTGTATGTGGTCTTCTGGGTCTAATGCTGGTACCACTCACTAACGGAGACGTGAGCTTCAGTGGTCAGCTGATCGGGGCTGCAACTATCTTTGGATGGGTGTTCGGAACCAGCCTGATTGTCTGGTCTATCCTCAAAGCCGTTATCGGTATCCGGGTTAGCGAAGAGGAAGAATACGAAGGTGTTGATATCGCTGAATGCGGTATGGAAGCTTACCCAGAATTCACATCGGGCAAGTAATCCCATCCGCTTAGAATAAACATTTCAATCTAAAGGGGAGCCTTGGCTCCCCTTCTGACATTTTATTAAGTCATTGATTTTGGGTATACTGGACCCAGTTTATTAGATTGATCTCCAACTGCCTGCTACTTGTGGGAACAACTCACAAGATACACAGACCCAAGCGAGGATAATAATTATGAAACTGGTAAGCGCGGTAATTAAGCCGTTCAAACTAGATGATGTACGTGAAGCCCTGTCAGAGATAGGTATTCAGGGCGTCACTGTTACTGAAGTAAAAGGTTTTGGCCGTCAAAAGGGTCATACCGAGCTTTATCGCGGCGCCGAGTACGTGGTTGATTTCCTTCCTAAAGTCAAAATTGAAGCCGCTATCGAAGACAATCTGGTCGAACAGGTTATTGAAGCGATCAGTACAACTGCAAATACTGGAAAAATAGGCGACGGCAAAATTTTTGTTACACCGCTTGAGCAGGCGATCCGTATCCGTACTGGCGAAACAGGCACTGATGCTTTATAAGTCACTCTACTGTACAAAATAGTGATTAAAGCACCTGTTTAGGTGCTTTTTTTTGGCTTTAACAAGGACAAAATTACAGCTCTATCTATTCCAGCGTCTAAACTTACCTATAAGTTTATTTTTTAAAAGAGGCTTTAGGTATGGAATGCACGGCTAGCCGCAGACTATTTAATGAGGTCATAGTACCTAATTACTCACCGAGTCCTATTATCCCTGTGCGGGGGGCTGGCTCTCATCTCTGGGATCAGGAAGATAAAGAGTATATAGACTTCGCAGGCGGCATTGCAGTCAATGCGCTCGGGCACTGCCACCCGGAATTAGTCCAAGCCCTTCATAAGCAGAGTCAGAAGCTATGGCACCTGAGTAATGCATGGACTAACGAACCCGCCCTAAAACTAGCGGAGCAATTAACTAAAGCAACCTTCGCTCAGCAGGCCTATTTTTCAAATTCCGGTGCAGAAGCCAACGAAGCAGCACTTAAGCTCGCACGTAAATACGCAAAAGATCACTTCGACCCTGAGAAAACCGAAATTATTGCTTTTGACAATAGCTTTCATGGACGCACGCTCCTTACCGTATCTACCGGCGGCCAACCAAAATACTGTAAAGGATTTGAACCTCTACCCGGCGACATTACACACTTACCTTACAACGACTTAGCTAGCGTTGAGTACCATATATCCAACAAGACCTGTGCTGTTATTGTCGAGCCTATTCAAGGAGAGGGAGGAGTAATTCCTGCCGAGCCACTTTTCCTGGAGGGATTGCGAACCCTTTGTACTCAACATAATGCGCTGCTGATATTTGACGAAATTCAGACAGGTATGGGGCGTACCGGTAATCTTTTTGCTTATCAGAACTATGAAGTTATCCCCGACATTCTTACATCGGCTAAGGCGCTAGGGTGCGGGATACCGATTGGCGCGATGCTGACAACTAAAGCAATAGCTGAAAGCTTTACGATTGGCTCCCATGGCAGTACTTACGGCGGCAATCCTCTAGTTTGCGCTGTAGCCTCAAAGGCATTTGAACTCATAAATGACCCAGTAGTTCTATCCGGTGTAAAACAACGTCAGCGAATGTTTCAAAGTAAATTAGAGCTTTTTAATCAGAAAATCGGACTGTTCAGTCATATTAGAACAGAGGGGCTGTTGATAGGCTGTGAACTACAAAAAAAGTGGCACGGCAAGGCTCCTGCTCTAAAACAGCTCGCCGAGCAGGAAGGGGTAATGGTGCTAACCGCTGGTCCTAATATATTGAGACTCGCTCCGTCATTAATTATTCCACCAAAGGACATATCTCAAGGCTTAGAACATCTGACGACGGCAATGCTGGCCCTTAAAATGGATTTTTAAAGGCATGTGCAATGAATTCACTGTTAAGTTCAATCACTCCGCGCCAATCCCAATTAACCGAGTCACTTATAGAGCTGGCCCTCATAAACTCAGGCACCCTGAATAAAGCAGGCGTCGATAACGTTGGAAGACTTCTGGGCAAAACCTTTCAACAAACATTGGACTGTACACATCAGCAAGTTCAGCTGCCGCCCTATCGTTTATATCAAACCGACGGTGCCGAAATAGAGCATCCCCTGGGGTACCTGCATTTACTCAGCAAGCGGCCAGAAGCCCCTCTTCAGGTTTTACTCAGCGGCCATCTGGATACCGTATTCCCTCCAGATTCTGATTTTCAACAGTGCGACTGGCTTGACCCTCAAACACTTAGAGGCCCCGGCGTTAGCGATATGAAAGGTGGGCTATTGGTAATGCTGGAAGCTCTCTCCGCATTCGAACAATCCTCTCTAACCAGTCAATTAGGCTGGACTGTCGTGCTGAACCCTGATGAAGAGATAGGCTCTCCTGGCTCTGCGCCTATTCTCTCTCAGCAAGCAGCGTTACACGATGTAGGAATGATTTACGAGCCAGCCCTCCCCAACGGCCAACTTGCCGGAGAACGTAAAGGCAGTGGTAACTTTACTACCATAGTTAAAGGCATAGCTGCTCATGCTGGCCGGGAGCATCATCTGGGCCGTAATGCGATTTGTGCCATGGCCGAATTCATCACCGCAGTCGACACTCTCAATGGTTTACGCGATGGCGTCACGATTAATGTTGGCATCGTCAATGGTGGCCTTGCCACCAACCAAGTTCCCGACCAGGCACGTTGCCGCTTTAATATCCGCACCCGGGTTAACGACGATGAACATTGGTGTACACAACAATTACAACGTATTAAACAACTGATCAATCTGAAAGATGGTATCAGTCTCGAATTTCATGGGGGGTTTAGCCGCCCACCAAAGCCTCTGGATAACGCCCATCAGTCATTTTTTCAATTGGTTTCTGACTGTTCAAAGCAGCTGGGGGCTCCACTTACATGGGAAGCAACCGGCGGTTGTTGTGATGGCAACAACCTCACTGCGGCCGGGCTGCCAAATGTTGACACTTTAGGCGTTCTGGGGGGAAAGATTCACAGCAACCAGGAATTTATCGACATTGAAAGTCTGGTTCACCGGTCCCAACTCAGCACGCTGATTCTACTGCAACTGGCCACACAGCCAAATCGCTGGATCAGGCACAATGCATCAAAAGCAACACTTCAGGAGCTGCCCGATGAAACCTGAATCATTGAATCAGACTTTAAAGATGATGTGGCAAAACTATCTACAGCTAAATCCTGCTGCCCGGCATATTTATCAACTCTTTGCAGAGCGTAATTCAACATTAATAAACGATCATATCGCTCTGCGTACTTTTGATCTGCCACAGATAAATCTCCACCGGATCGCAACACCCTTTATCAATGCAGGTTATGTTACCGCTGGAGAGTACCACTTCCCACAGAAGAAACTATTTGCACAGTATTTCCAGCATCCTGACCCAACCCGGCCTAAACTCTTTATCTCCCATTTACTTACCGGGGAGTTCTCCACTGAACTGCAGAATATAGTCCGCCAATTTACCGCTCACATAAATGATTCAGAACCGCTGCAAACAAACTTCTGTTACTCCGGGTGTCACTGGCCTGTCCGCTACTCAGTCTACCGGCAACTGGAACAAGAGAGCGACTACGCCGCCTGGGTTTACGCTATGGGGTTTCAACCAAACCACTTTACGCTGCTCGTCAATGCGCTCGAGTCACACCCAGACCTTAACGCAGTTAACCGATTTCTAATGGCGCAGGGATACACACTGAACGACAGCGGCGGACTAATTAAAGGTAGTCCGTCTGATCTTTTAGAACAATCATCAACGCAGGCAAATCTGATCCCCATTGAGTTTGAAGAGGGCACCTATAGCATCCCTGGTTGCTACTATGAATTTGCCTATCGCTATCCCCAGGCAGATGGTTCTCTGTTTCATGGGTTTGTCGCCGAGTCTGCAGATAAAATATTTCACAGTACCGACAGACAAAGGAGCTAATGAATGAACGACTTCAATATCATTCGCCCAATCAGACTGTCCGATCTGGACCGACTCTGCGAAATAGCCCACCAGAGCGGACCAGGATTTACCTCTCTGCCCAGCAACCGCGCATTGCTAAAGGCAAAAATCTCCGCCTCGGAAACCGCCTTCAGCCTCGCATCGCCCGATCCTCAAGGGGACAGCTACCTGTTTGCACTGGAAGAGTGTCATAGCGGTAAGCTAATCGGCATCTGCGGTATTGAATCTGCCGTAGGCCTGCGAGAACCTTTTTATCATTACCGCTTAGGCACCGTTGTTCATGCATCCCGCGAGTTAGGCGTGCATAACAGTTTCCAAACGCTCTATCTTTGTAATGACTTCACCGGTTACGCTGAGGTCTGCACCCTCTATCTCGATCCTGAGTACCGACGTGATAACAACGGCGCCCTGCTATCCCGCTGTCGCTTCCTCTTCATGGCTCAATTCAAAGAACGCTTCGCCGAGAAAGTGCTCGCCGAGATGCGGGGAGTCAGCGATAGCCAGGGAAGGTCCCCTTTCTGGAACGGCCTCGGGCAACACTTCTTTAGCATGGAATTTTCAGAAGCCGATTATCTGACCGGCAGCGGCAATAAGGTATTCATTGCCGAGCTGATGCCTAAGCATTCAATTTATATCCATCTGCTACCCGAGTCAGCTCAACAGGTGATCGGCGAAGTCCATCAAAATACGCTTCCGGCCAGAAAGCTGCTGGAAAGCGAGGGCTTTCGGTATGAACAATATATCGATATTTTTGATGGGGGTCCGACCCTCGCCTGCGAGCTAAAAGATATCAGAGCAATCCGTAAAAGCTCTTTTATCACTGTCCACACAGGCCCTCCGCTGGAGCACAGCAATGCTTACCTTATCTGTAACACTCAGTTGCAGAATTTCCGCTGCACCGTGGTCCAGATCGCTCCGTCGGAAGGAAAGATCACCCTGCCAGCTGAGCTTTGTCACAGATTGCTCGTCAGTGATGGCGACCAACTGCGGGTTGTGCCGTTAAAACACAGGAGTTGACCGATGAAATCAACTGCTTCTCTCTTTATAAATGGTCGCTGGATTCAGGGCGAGGGGGAAAAGTTCACCTCTCTAAACCCCGCCTCAGAGCAACGTATCTGGGAGGGGGTTTGTGCCTCAGCCCCCCAGATAGAGCGCGCCGTTGAAGCCGCTCAAAATGCGCTACCCCGCTGGAAGGCGATGACCTTCGAACAGCGCCAAAGCTATATCCGACGCTTTACCGGACTGATTAGCGAATACTCGGAGTTACTGGCAGACACCATCGGTCAGGAAACCGGCAAGCCCCTCTGGGAAAGCCGCACTGAGATAGCCGCGATGATCGCCAAAGCAGAAATTTCTATCCGGGCCCATCAGGAGCGGTGCGGAACACAAATAGCGCACTCCGCCATAGGCGATCAGGTTTTACGCCATAAACCTCATGGGGTCGTCGCTATATTCGGCCCCTATAACTTCCCCCTGCATCTCCCTAACGGACATATAATTCCGGCACTACTGGCCGGCAACACGGTGGTTTTTAAACCCAGCGAACTAACCCCCCGGTGCGCCGAGCTCATGCTACACCTGTGGCAAAAAGCAGAACTACCGGATGGCGTTCTTAATCTGGTGCAGGGAGATAGCGAAACAGGTAAAGCCCTCGCTTCAGACCCGGATATTAATGGCCTGTTTTTTACCGGCAGCGCAACTACAGGTTTGCTACTGCACCGCCAATTTGGCGGACACCCGGAAAAGATCCTGGCGCTCGAAATGGGGGGCAATAACCCATTGTTAATAACGCCGGTAAACAACCTCAAAGCCGCCCTCCACAATACACTTATTTCTGCCTTTATCAGTGCCGGGCAACGCTGTACCTGTGCCCGTCGTTTGCTGGTTCCAGCTGGACACTGGGGCGATCAGTTTTTGAATCAGCTCCTTGAAGCCAGCAACCAGCTTTTAGTCGGCGAATATAACGCCGAACCTCAACCTTTTATGGGAACACTGATTAACAAAAAAGCAGCAGGAGCTATCCTTCAGGCTCAGCAGCAGATGACATCTGCTGGTGGCTCAATTCTGCTTGAGGGCAAGTTATGCAACCACGCAGGGACGCTCCTGTCCCCCGCCATTGTTGATATGTCTGCGGCCACCGAACTCCCGGACACTGAGTTTTTTGGCCCGTTACTACAAGTCATCCGTTACCCGGATTTTGACTCAGCCGTACGCCTGGCCAGCAATACATCATATGGCCTTTCAGCCGGTATTTTCAGCGATGATCGCGAGCAATATGAGCATTTTCACCGGCAAGTATCAGCGGGGATCATAAACTGGAACCGACCATTGACCGGCGCCAGTAGCAGCCTGCCCTTTGGCGGCTGTGGTATTAGCGGTAATCATCGCCCTTCCGCTTATTACGCGACGGATTACTGCAGCTATCCGGTAGCTTCCATTGAGAGCGATGAACTTAG
>JAIBCZ010000188.1 GCA_024679645.1 Amphritea sp. | reverse complement strand
TCTCTATCACCGGTGCCAGGTGTAAGTCCGGTTGTTTGCCATTCTCAGCACTCAGAAAGCGTTCGATGTTTTCCTTAGTGAAGAACTGCTCCATCATCAGGGCTTTAATGCCGAGTTTGAAATCTTCAAATCGCGCCGGTATTACGCCAAGTCCGGGGACTTTCTCAAATAACATATACACTGCTAACCAATTAGTTAGCGTGCCGGACAGGGTAAATAAACCGATGGTGAGTAATATGTCATTCTTAACAAGGATGCCGGCGATCACTGCGATCAGCGCCACCAGATTAGTCAGTAGACTTTTGTTCATGAAAAAGGCTCTCAAAGTATGATTTGCCGCATCATTTAAAGACAAGGTGTTGTTTTAAAGTCATTAGGCTAAAACAGAGTGATAAGGGGACAAGGTTAGCTTTTTAGTGCCTGGTTATTCAGTATTTGATTAGCTTAATGAAGGTACAGTATGAGAAAAATACTTATATATTCTCTGTGGCTATCAAACTGGAAAGGATTCTGTGCAACTCACCAATTTGGTATACAAGCACAACGCAGGCCTTTCACTGATGAACTAGAGTAGTATCAATGAGATTGTAGAAGAAAAGGATCTTCGCTTGGCAATTAAATATATTGAAAGCATTCGCGGAAAGCTAATAAGCATTTTTGTCCTTATAAAGGTAATCCCATTAATTTTCCTGGCTTTTTTTGCCTGGAATGCGGCGAATGATCTGGGAAAGAGTGTTACTGAGCGCTCTGCTGAAATGACTGATGGAATGTTCGAAACAATTCAGAGTGTTGGCAATATTGTTATCGATGATAGCACTAAAGCGTTGGATAACCGCTCAAGAGAAGCTATCGAGCGGCTCACTACGGATACAGCGCAAGCAGTCGCTAAGTTTCTCTATGAAAGAGACCAGGACATCCGTCTGGTCGCGTTACTTGAACCCACTGAGAAAAACTTCAGGAATTTTTTCAATAATAGAACGCGAGAACTCTATCAGCATGGCGAGTGGCAGTTATCCCCTGATCAGAGCCACTGGCTTTCGGTAGAAGAGAAACCTTTCTCAGAAGCGTCAAACGTAACAGCAGAGCTCAAAGACAATGCTAGGCAGTTTCATCAGCGAAAAGAGGAGTTTTTAGGTAATAAGGCAACGGTTCGTCTGTATCAGGAAATAACCCTGATCGGCCTGGATGGTGTAGAAAAACTAAAAATTTCCAGTGATGACGATGATAAAAAAATATTGATTGATACCTCTCAACGCATGCAGACTTTTGCAAAAGCGGAAACTTACTGGTCAGAGTTACAGACACTGAAAGCAGGAGATATCTATGTTTCTGAAGTTATTGGGGAGTATGTAAAAAGCTCAGTAATTGGATCTTACATTCCAGATAGGGTTGCTAAGGCTGGCTTTGAGTTTAGACCGGAAGAATCTGCTTATGCAGGTACTGAAAACCCGGTGGGGAAACGCTTTCAGGGTATTGTTCGGTGGGCTACACCGTTGCTAAAAGATGGCAAAATAATTGGTTATGTCACTCTGGCGTTGAATCATGACCATATACGCCAGTTTACTGACCGAATCACGCCTACAGAGCAGCGCTATACTCAGATAGCGGACTCTATAAAAGGTAACTACGCCTTTATGTGGGACTATAAAAACCGTTCTATTTCTCACCCCAGAGATTATTTTATTCATGGTTATGATCGTGAAACAGGGTTGCCCGAAACCCCCTGGATGGATAGTTCGCTATACCAGGCATGGCAAGAGTCCAAATTACCATCACATGAATTTCTTGCTGGAATTCCTGATTTTGATCAGCCGTCTTTGAAAAAAAAGCCGGCAAAAGAGCTGATTCGTCAGGGTACTATTGCCCTTGATTGCCGTTATTTAAACTTCTCACCCCAATGTCAGGGCTGGGATCAACTGACTCGAGATGGTGGTTCAGGTTCGTTTGTCATCTATTTTAGTGGGCTTTGGAAGCTCACCACTGCAGCCACTATTCCTTATTATACCGGCCGTTATGGTCAGAGCAGAAAAGGGTTTGGCTTTGTCACTATTGGTGCCAATGTAGATGAGTTTCACTTAGCTGCGGTTGAGTCAGGTAACCGAATTTCAAATATCATTACGTCTAAGATAATTGATTATCAGAAGCAGCGTGATGCGCTTATTTCTGCTATTCAATATCGGCTTGGCGTTTCAACACTTGAGTTGGTTATATCAACGGTAATTCTCATTATTGTTGTGATCGCTATAGCGATTTGGATAGCTAATTCATTGGCCCGCCGGATCACCAGTATAAATGAAGGTATTCAAAGGTTTCATAATGGAGATATGAATCATCGCTTGCCAATCAGCAGTGAGGATGAAATGGGGCGCCTTACTGCCTCATTTAATGCAATGGCAGATACCATTGAAAGCAACATCGAACAGATGAGTAATGAGATTGTTATCAGGCGTCAAAATGAGGACCAGCTCAGGGTTGCTGGTGTGGCTTTTGAAACTCAGGAAGGGATGTGTATTACAAATGCGGATAACGTTATCCTCAGCGTCAACCAGGCATTTACAGATATTACTGGCTACAAACCAATAGACGTGATTGGTAAAACACCTAGGATTCTTCGTTCAGGTGAGCACCCTCAAGAGTTTTATGATCAGATTAGACAAGAAGTACGTAATCGGGGTCAGTGGCAGGGAGAGATCTGCTGTAAACGTAAAAACGGTGAAATTTTTCCTGAGTGGTTAATGATTACAACCGTTAAAGATGATCATGGTGATATCACTCACTATGTGAGGGCGCTCACCGATATCAGCGAACGGAAAGCATCGGAAAAGCATATTCGGCAGTTGGCTTATTACGACTCTTTAACGAAATTACCAAATAGGAGAATGCTCACAGAACGCCTTGAACAGGCAGTGATGGCTTCACAGCGCTATGGCAGAGAAGGGGCTCTGTTATTTATAGATCTGGATAACTTTAAGACGCTGAACGACACGGTAGGTCATCACCAGGGTGACATTCTGTTACAGAAAGTAGCAGATCAGTTAACCAATTTGGTCCGAAAAACAGATACAGTGGCTCGATTCGGAGGCGATGAGTTTATTATAATGCTGACAGATCTGGACGCTGCCCCAGCGATCGCGATGAGTCAGATTAGTACTCTGTGTGAAAAAATACTGGATGCCCAAAATCAATATTATAACTTTTCAGGTTTCAACCATCACAGTACTTTGAGCATCGGAGTTACGCTGTTTTCTGATAATAATCAGGTCGGTATTGATCAGCTCTTACAACAGGCTGATCTGGCTATGTACCAAGCGAAGGCCGCCGGTAGAAATACGATTCGTTTCTTTAATCCGAAGATGCAGGAAGCGGCGAGTCGTCGAGCTCAACTGGAGACTGATCTGCATTTGGCGATTGAGCATAAACAATTTCAACTTTACTACCAACCGCAGGTTGATTCTGAGGGGACTGTTATAGGATCTGAAGCATTGATACGCTGGAACCATCCGGAACGGGGCATGGTTTCACCACTGGATTTTATACCTGTGGCTGAAGAAACTGGGCAGATCCTTCCTATCGGCCTATGGGTGATAGAAGAAGCTTGTCAGCAATTGAAACGCTGGGAAAGTGTAGGTTTTAGCCCTTTAACCGTCGCGGTTAATGTCAGTGCGCGTCAATATCAGCATCCAGATTTTGCTGCAGAGGTGATTGAAATTATTGAGAAAACAGGCATCCGGTCTGGCAGTCTTAACCTGGAACTGACAGAGAGTGTTTTGTCTAACAATGTTGATGATATTGCTAACAAGATGTGGCAATTAGGTGAAAAAGGCATAGGTTTTGCCCTCGACGACTTTGGTACCGGTTACTCCTCCTTAAGTTATTTAAAGAAACTGCCACTTAATTATCTTAAAATTGACCAATCCTTTGTCCGTGACCTGCTCACCGATCCAAATGATGCGGCTATCGCGCAGACAATAGTTGCACTGGCCGGCAGTATGAACCTCAAGGTCATCGCAGAAGGTGTCGAAACTGAAGCGCAAAGGCGGCGGCTTCATGAATTAGGATGTAATATCTATCAGGGTTACCTGTTTGGAAAGCCTGTACCTGCTGAAGCATTAAAGTTAGAAGAGTCTATGATGCAGGATTAACCCTTATGCCTGCTATTTTTCAATTCAACGAGCATATCTGATAGGTGATACAGGTTTGTAGAGAGGTTAATGAATCGGGGCGAAATAGTGTCAGATATATCGTTATGGCACTTTGTAAGGGTTATATCTTTCAGATCAATTGTGCTTAGGCTGTCACTGCTAAGCAGCGACAGCCTGTTAACTTTGCATTACATACGTAATATTGCCGCTACGAAACCGATCAGTCCGCCGAAAACGCCGCCCCAGACGACCAGCCAGCCGAGATGTTCGCGTATCATTCGCTGGACGATATCTTTCACCAGTTGTGGCGTCAGTTCACTGATACGCTGTTCTACAATGGTTTCTACTTTGGTTTGCATCTCTTCCATGACGTCGGGGCTTTCCAGCTCATCGCGCAGCAGGGCGATAAAGTGTTCATCACGGGTCATCTCTTCAATGGAAGATTTAATTTTATCCACAAAGGGTTCACGCATGGGTTCAAGCGCCTGAGTGCCACCGACCATGGCTAACATACTGCCGAATGAGGATTGCTGAATGACGTCGATCAGGGCATCAAAGGTCGGTGAAAAGTCTACTTTCTCTATCACCGGTGCCAGGTGTAAGTCCGGTTGTTTGCCATTCTCAGCACTCAGAAAGCGTTCGATGTTTTCCTTAGTGAAGAACTGCTCCATCATCAGGGCTTTAATGCCGAGTTTGAAATCTTCAAATCGCGCCGGTA
>JAIBCZ010000050.1 GCA_024679645.1 Amphritea sp. | reverse complement strand
TCAAAACCCATCTCTGTCAGGGTCTGAAATTTATTAGCAGACATTCCGTATACTCCATAGACCATTCACTGTTATCCCATTGAATATAGATGAAAAACCACTAAATGGGAGTCGAACATAGTCCCATAATGGGATATTTTTCAGTCCGAGCTCAAAGCAGAGATAAAAAAACCGCCTGCAGGCGGTTTTATTAAACTATGCCTGAGTCCTGATTAATCACGCAGATCTAACACATCCTGCATATCATACAAACCTTTCTCTTTACCCGCTAACCAGCCTGCAGCCCGCACCGCGCCTTTAGCAAAAGTCATCCGGGAGCTGGCCTTATGGGTAATTTCAATACGCTCACCTTCAGTGGCAAACAATACTGTGTGATCACCGACAACATCACCCGCACGTACGGTAACAAAGCCTATCTCTTCCTTAGTACGGGCACCGATCTGACCTTCACGGCCATACACAGCACACTGACGCAGATCACGACCCAGCGCACCGGCAACAGCTTCACCCATACTCAGCGCAGTACCTGAAGGGGAATCAACTTTATGGTGATGATGTGTCTCGATAATCTCAACATCATAGTCATCACCCAACGCCTGTGCAGCTTCTGCCAGTAACTTAAAGCAGAGGTTTACACCAACACTCATATTCGAAGCAAAAACCACCGGCATCTTCTCACCAAAGCTGTTCAGCTCAGCTCGTTCAGCTTCACTCAGGCCGGTCGTGCCGATCACCATAGCCTTGCCATGCTCTGCACACAGTGCCAGGTTGCTCAACGTCGCTTTTGGCGCCGTAAAATCGATCAGTACATCGAAGTCATCCATCACCTCAGCCAGGGAACCCACAATAGCCACCCCCTGTTTACCAACACCCGCTACCTCACCGGCATCAGCACCGATAAGACTACTGGTCGCTTCGACAATAGCCGCGCCCAATTGAACGCCTTCGGCTGCCTGAATCGCTTCAATGTTAGTTTTACCCATACGCCCGGCGGCGCCGGTTACTGCTATTCTGATCATTCTCTATTCCTATCTGCTCAAGAACCGATGGAGCCTGCTCTGAGCCTGAATCTTATTTTGCCTTTAAACTAACACTCTGGTCCATATCGAACGCAGGCATTTCACAGTCAGGGCGTCCAACAATTTTAGCGGGAACACCTACTACCGTGGTATGAGGCGGAACATCTTCTAAAACAACCGAGCCACCGCCAATTTTAGCACCAGCACCGACTTCGATATTGCCAAATATTTTTGCACCCGCAGCAATCATCACCCCTTCACGAATTTTCGGATGGCGATCACCAGACTCCTTACCCGTGCCACCTAAGGTGACCGACTGAAGGATAGAGACATCATTCTCAATCACGCAGGTTTCACCCACAACAATGCCTGTTGCGTGATCGAACATCACCCCGCAACCAATCTTTGCCGCCGGATGAATATCCACCTGAAACACTTCACTAACGCGACTTTGCAGATAGAGAGCCATCGACTGACGCCCCTGCTGCCACATCCAGTGAGCAATACGATACGCTTGCAAGGCATGAAAGCCCTTCAGATAAAGCAATACGGTGGTAAACGTTGCGACGGCAGGATCACGGGTGCGTACCGCACTGATATCTTTACAGATACATTTAAGAATATCCGGATCACCGCCCAATGCTGTTTCAATCAGCTCACGCAACGTAATCGCCGCCATCACCTCATCAGACAGCTTGTTCGCCAGCAGGTAACTGACGGCCTCACAGAGACTCTTATGCTGGATAATCGTACTGTGCAGAAAACTCGCCAGAAAAGGCTCGCGGGATATCTCCTCCCGAGCTTCCTGTTGAATCAGCTGCCATAACTTTTCCGGGTGAGTGGGGAATTCACTCATACAAGACTCCTAAAAGTCAAAAGGGCTGCTAAGCAGCCCTTTGGGATATCAGGTCATATCCTCAAAAAATTTCTTAACGCTATCGAAGAAGCCGTGCTTCTTAGGCGCGTGATGTTTTTGACGTTCATCCATCGCCGACTGGAACTCTCTCAGCAGCTCTTTCTGTTTGCCGCTCAGGTTCACAGGCGTTTCAACAGTAACCCGGACTAACAGATCACCTACCGCACCACCACGAACCGGCTTAATACCTTTGCCGCGCAAGCGAAAAAGCTTACCCGTCTGAGTTTCTGCCGGGATCTTCAGTTTAACACGTGACTCAAGGGTCGGGACTTCAAGCTCACCACCTAAGGCCGCATCGATAAAGCTAATAGGCACTTCACAGTAAAGGTGTTTGCCATCCCGTTCGAAAATAGCATGATCACGCACATCCACCTGAACAAAAAGATCACCGGATGGACCACCATGGCCGCCCGCTTCTCCTTCACCAGAGAGACGAATACGATCACCGGTATCAACACCCGCTGGAATCTTAACCGACAATTTCTTAGTTTGTTGTTTACGACCCTGACCGTGACAGCTGCCACAAGGATCAGAAACAACCTGGCCTTCACCATGACAGGTTGGACAGGTTTGCTGTACAGAGAAGAATCCCTGTTGCATACGCACCTGACCCACACCACCACAAGTACCACAGGTTTTGGCACTGGTACCTGGCTTCGCGCCACTACCATCACAAACATCACAACCAACCAGCGTCGGTACAGTGATTGTTTTCTCACAGCCGCGCACCGCTTCTTCTAGACTCAAGTCCATCGTATAACGAAGATCTGCACCGCGCTGCACGTGACTACGACGACCACCGCCATGGCCTTGCTGACCGAAGATATCGCCGAAGACATCACCGAAGATATCTCCAAAGCCACCAGCACCACCGTGACCTCCGCCCATACCGTTCTGATCTACACCGGCATGACCATACTGATCATAAGCCGCTTTTTTCTGATTATCAGAAAGAATTTCGTAAGCTTCGTTTACTTCCTTAAACGCATCTTCCGCCACTTTATCATCAGGATTACGGTCCGGGTGGTACTTCATCGCCATACGGCGGTAAGCCTTCTTGATATCCCGGTCAGACGCGTCCCTTGAAACGCCTAACACATCGTAAAAATCTTTCTTCGACATAATCTGTTTCGCAATCCGGTTAGCTGGTTATGTTGCTAAAAATTAGCTGACAATAAAAACGCGACAACGCGGGACCGGCCCGCGCTATCGTTTACAACGTTAAAAAAGCGATGGACGACTTACTTCTTTTCGTCGTCTTTAACTTCTTCAAATTCCGCATCAACAGCGTCATCAGCTGGCTCTGCCTGTGCTTGTTCAGCACCTTCAGCACCACCTTCAGCCTGCGCAGCTTCAGCATACATCTTCTGGGCCAGGCCAGAGATCGCTTCAGTCAGGGCAGCAGTCTTAGTTTCGATTGCTTCTTTATCATCGCCCTTCAGCACTTCTTCCAGCTCTTCAACCGCTGCGTTGATTGCCGTTTTCTCTTCTTCAGTCGCCTTATCACCAGCGTCTTCCAGAGTCTTCTTCGCCGAGTGAATCATCGCATCACCCTGATTACGAGCCTGGCTGATCTCTTCAAACTTCTTATCCGCTTCAGCGTTCGCTTCAGCATCCTGAATCATCTGTTCAACTTCTTCATCACTCAGGCCTGAAGAGGCTTTGATGATGATAGACTGTTCTTTACCAGTGGCCTTATCCTTCGCACCAACGTGCAGGATACCGTTAGCATCGATATCGAAAGTTACTTCGATCTGAGGCATGCCACGTGGAGCAGGTGGGATATCAGCCAGATCGAAACGACCCAGAGACTTGTTACCCGACGCTTGCTTACGCTCACCCTGAACAACGTGGATAGTTACCGCTGTCTGGTTATCATCTGCAGTCGAGAACACCTGAGACTTTTTCGTTGGGATCGTGGTGTTTTTATCGATAACCGGAGTCGCTACGCCACCCATGGTTTCGATACCCAGGCTCAGAGGTGTTACGTCCAGCAGCAATACGTCTTTAACGTCGCCAGCCAGTACCGCACCCTGAATAGATGCACCTACGGCAACCGCTTCGTCCGGGTTAACGTCTTTACGTGCTTCTTTACCGAAGAACTCAGTCACGCTGGACTGTACCAGAGGCATACGGGTCTGACCGCCTACCAGAATCACTTCATCAATCTCAGATACGGACAGTTCAGCATCTTTCAGCGCGATACGGCAAGGATCCAGAGAACGCTTAACCAGATCTTCAACCAGAGATTCCAGCTTGGCACGGCTGATCTTAACGTTCAGGTGCTTAGGACCCGTCGCATCAGCAGTGATGTATGGCAGGTTTACATCAGTCGTCTGTGTAGAAGACAGCTCAACCTTCGCTTTCTCAGCACCCTCTTTCAGACGCTGAAGAGCCAGTGGGTCATTATGCAGATCGATACCGGACTCTTTCTTAAACTCAGCCGCTAAATACTCGATCAAACGTAAATCGAAGTCTTCACCACCCAGGAAAGTGTCGCCGTTAGTTGCCAGTACTTCAAACTGGTGCTCGCCATCAACTTCAGCGATCTCAATGATAGAGATATCGAACGTACCACCACCCAGGTCGTATACAGCGATAGTTTTATCGCCTTTAGACTTATCCATACCGTAAGCCAGTGCCGCAGCGGTTGGCTCGTTGATAATACGCTTAACTGTCAGACCAGCGATCTGACCGGCATCTTTAGTTGCCTGACGCTGAGAATCGTTGAAGTAAGCAGGAACAGTAATAACTGCTTCAGTGACATCTTCGCCCAGGTAGTCTTCCGCTGTTTTCTTCATCTTCTTCAGAATTTCAGCAGAGATCTGTGGCGCCGCCATCTTCTTATCGTTTACCTGAACCCAGGCATCGCCGTTATCGGCTTCGATAATCTTGTATGGCACCATTTTGATATCTTTCTGAACCACGTCATCTTTAAAACGACGACCGATCAGACGCTTGATCGCAAACAGAGTATTGTGCGGGTTAGTAACCGCCTGGCGCTTGGCCGGCTGGCCTACCAGAATCTCACCGTCATCCGCATAAGCGATGATGGAAGGAGTGGTGCGATCACCCTCAGCATTTTCAATAACGCGTGGCTTTTCGCCATCCAGTACAGAGACACATGAGTTAGTCGTACCCAGGTCAATACCAATAATTCTACCCATTTCAATCACTCCCGTAATTCGGCGCCCGTTATGACGGGCTAAATTCTTTTCTAACTTGCTAGCTATATTGGTGCGGTTTTTTCAGTTTCAAGACCCAGCAACCAACTTAGTCAGCGACTATTTACTCTGCGCCCTTGGAAACAATCACCATTGCAGGGCGAATCAAACGACCATTCAGGCTATATCCTTTCTGCATAACCGCCATCACGTGGTTAGCAGGAACCTCAGGGTTTGGCACCATTGACATCGCCTGATGTAGTTCCGGATTAAACGCTTCACCCACCGGATGATGCTGATCAACATTAAACTTACCCAGACCAGAGACAAACATGTTCAGCGTCATCTCTACGCCTTCACGCAGTACTTTTACGGCGTCATCTTCACTGACGCTGGCCTCAATCGCCCGCTCCAGGCTATCAACGACCGGCAGCAGTTCATTGGTAAATTTTTCCAGAGCAAATTTATGCGCTTTTTCAACATCCTGCTCAGCCCGCCGGCGTATGTTTTGCATCTCTGCACGGGTACGCAGCTCCTGATCCATCAGCGCAGCAGCCTTATCTTCAGCTTGCGCCAACGCCAATTGCAAAGCATCTACATCCATTTCAGGAGTTTGCTCAGCAGCTGTTTCAACAGTCTCGTCAGCGGCCACGGTTTCTTCAACCGCATCAGTTACTGTTTCTGGCTGCATCTCGTCAACCTGAGATTTATCTTCGCCTGACATCACTCTCTCCAACCATCTGATATTTAAAATTTCTATTGAGCTTGTATATGGGGCTAAGACAACTGGATTCAAGTGGTTTTTCTGAGTTTTTTTTAACCAGACTGAGCAGTTATTCATTGCGCATCCACAATTATTGGCATATAAATAAAACACTGTATAAAAACACAGATAAAACGTTATGCTGACTCAATTAAATATTCGCAATTACGCCATTGTCGAAGAACTTGACCTCGAACTGGATGCCGGCATGACCGTTGTCAGCGGTGAAACCGGGGCGGGTAAGTCAATTATGCTGGACGCTCTGGGACTAACCCTGGGTGATCGGGCAGACATGGGCTCGGTACGCAAAGGAGCAGAGCGAGCGGAAATTATCGCCAGCTTCGATATCACCAACATTCCCAGCGCCAAAAAATGGCTGCAGCTTCAGGATATGGATGATGACGAATGTATCCTCCGCCGGATTATCACCAGCGAAGGTCGCTCACGCAGCTATATCAACGGCAGCCCCTGTCCTATCAATAAGGTAAAAGAGCTGGGCGAATACCTGATCGAGATTCATGGGCAACATGAACACCAGCGCTTGCTAAAAAAAGATCACCACCGTTATCTGCTAGATGCCTATTCCGGAAAAGCTGATCTGGCTAATCAGACCCGTCAGCTGTTCCGCAACTGGAATACCCTTAATAAGCGTTTACAGCAGCTGTCCGCCCAAAGCGAAGAACAAACAGCACGACTACAGCTGTTAAGTTATCAGGCGGAAGAACTTGAACAACTAGAACTGACCGACGGTGAGTTCGAAGCACTGGTTGAAGAACAAAGCACACTGGCGAATGCCGGTGAGATTATCCAGTCAGGTCAGCAAATACTGCAACTGACCAGCGAAGATGAAACAACCAACTGTCTAAGCCTAATAAACCAGTGTCAGCACCTGCTGGAGAACATAAAAGGCACCTCTCCTTCGATTACCCAGACTGTCGAGATGCTCAACAGTGCCCATATTCAGATCGAAGAAGCGGCACAGGAGATTAGCCATTATCTCGAACGGGTTGAGCTGAACCCTGAACGACAAGCCATCGTAGAAAGCCGGCTGAGCGCTATTTTCGATCTGGCACGAAAACACCGGGTTCCCGCTGAACAACTACCCCAATTCCAACAGGATATTCACACCGAACTGGAAAGCCTGAATCTTTCAGACCAGGCCCTGGAGCAGCTGCATCAGGAAACAGAAGAGGCGCGCAAAACATTTATCAACAGTGCAGAGAAACTCAGTAAAGTACGCACCAAGGCCGCTAAAGCGCTCAGCACTGATGTGGATAAGCAGCTTTACAGCCTGGGAATGGAAGCGGCTAAACTCACCGTTAGCCTCTCCCCCTATGCCAAAGATCATCTCAGCGCTCATGGCCTTGAAGAAGTCGAATTCCTCATCTCCACAAACGCAGGACAGCCACCCAGACCGTTAAGCAAAGTTGCCTCCGGGGGCGAGCTATCACGGGTATCGCTGGCAATTCAGGTCATTACCGCACAAACGTCCAGCACCCCGACGCTAATCTTTGATGAGGTCGATGTCGGCATCGGTGGTGCTATCGCTGAAGTCGTCGGTAAATTACTGCGACAATTGGGTGAGAACAGTCAGATTTTAGTGGTCACACACCAACCGCAAGTGGCCTCACAAGGCCACCAACATCTGTTCGTCAGCAAGCAAACCGCTAAAGACAAGACGATCACCCGAATCGACAGACTCAAGATAGATCAGCGGGTTGGAGAAGTAGCGCGCATGCTGGGTGGAATTGATGTGACAGAAACCTCACTGGATCACGCCCGTGAAATGCTGGGGCTGGCAGACGCCAGAAGCTGACCGCCTAATACCACACACTGTTTTAAATATGCAGACACAAAAAAACCGGCCAGTGCCGGTTTTTTTGTGATGCTAATTGTTCATCCTATGCTTTAGGACTGCAGCCTTCGGCACACTCTCCATACAGATAAAGCGTCCGGTCGGTAATCTTAAAACCCAGATCCTGAGCAATCTGATCCTGCCGTTCTTTCAACGCAGGGTCACTAAACTCACGTACTTTACCGCATTTCACACAAACAATATGATCATGCTGCTCATCCTGTGTCAGTTCAAAGACTGAATGGCCTCCCTCAAAATGATGACGCGATACCAGACCCGCCGCTTCAAACTGGGTCAATACCCGGTAAACCGTTGCCAGACCTACATCTTCATTCTGTTCCAGCAAAAGCTTGTAAATATCTTCAGCACTGAAATGGTCGCCTTCACCTGCTTTTTCAAGAATCTGATAAATTTTTACCCGAGGCAAGGTTACCTTCAGGCCGGCGTTTCTTAATTCTTGATTTTCATGTGCCATAATCTTTCTCTATGATGTTTATCGCAACGAATGTTAGACTTGCGATTCCAATTATCTGATTTTATACGCGAAAGTGGAAGTCATTTACTAATGCAAAAAATTCTTATTAGCGTTATTGCTGCTATTTTGCTTTCCGGGTGCGCTGAATTTCCCGGAGTTTACAAAATCGATATCCCTCAGGGTAACGTAGTTACTCAGGAGATGGTCGACACCCTCCGTCCCGGAATGACGCAAAACCAGGTACGTTATGTACTGGGTACGCCGTTGATCACAGACACCTTCAGCAGTAACCGCTGGGACTATGTCTATCGTAACCAGTCCGGTGAAACGAGTATCGTGACTCAACAACAGCTAACCGTGCTATTTGACGACGCTGGCAAACTGTCAGGTCTGGCCGGTGATTTCCGCCCCGGTGGCGCACAGCAGTAAGCCAGATACAGACACCTGCACTTTACGCCTGCAGGATGATAAAAAAACCGGACATCGTCCGGTTTTTTTTTGCCTGATATCACAGCCTATTTCGCGTCTTCCGCTTCCCGCTCAGCTTTCGCCTTCGCTGCCCGACGAGCACGCACCTCTTTCGGGTCAGCAATTAACGGACGATAGACCTCTACCCGCTGGTCCGGTTTAAGAATGTAATTTTTCGGATCAGGAATCCCCTTACCAAAAATCCCCATCGGGTCATTCTCCGGATCAATCTGCGGAAAGATTTCAGCGATACGCGACTGAATCACCGCTTCATAGGCAGAACAATCTTCAGCCACTTGCAGCGAGATAATTTTCTGCTCATGGGGTAGCGCAAACGCCACTTCAACTTTAATCATTTCTGTTATCTCTGGCCTTAATTAATTAGTCCTACAAAAGGCATCAAAAAGCACTTTTCGAAGCACTTAACCATAAATCTGGTCTGCACGGCTAACAAAAGCATCAACCATGGTCACCGCCATCTGATTGAAAACCTTGCCCATCGCCAGACTGGTCAGCTTACCGGAAAAATCAAACTGAAGACTGAGACTCACCTTACAAGCCTCATCACTCAACGGCTGAAATAACCAAACGCCAGACAGGCTGGAAAACGGCCCTTCCACTAATTCAATGCGGATTTTCCCCGGGCGTTCGTGTTCATTCCGGGTGGTAAAGCTGTACTTAAGGCCCGCTTTAGCCACCTTCAGACTTGCCTGCATGGTTGTCTCTGTAGACTCAATCAGCGTAGTACCGGAACACCAGGGCAAAAACTGCGGATAACTCTCCACATCATTTACCAGATCAAACATCTGCTCTGCGGTGTGAAGCACCAATGCGCTCCGGTCTACCTGTGTCATTCTATCAGCCCAACTTTTCGATCAGATTCAAAATAAAGATCGCAGCAACCGCCACCGGTGCAATATAACGGATCGCAACCGTCCAGGCCAGATAGTAGCCTGGATTAGCCATCGCAAGCTCCTCGCGAGTGATCTTTTGCTTCAGCGCCCAACCCGCAAAACAGGCCACAAACAAGCCACCCAGCGGCAGGAAGACATTCGCCGTAATAAAGTCGAGGAAGTCGAAAATATTCATGCCAAACAGGGAAACATCGCTACCGAAGTTAAACGAACTCAGCGCAGCAATACCCAGCAGCCATACCACCAGACCCAGGATAATACAGACCGGGCCACGCTTAAGACCGAACTTCTCCACCATCCAGGCAACACCTGGTTCCATCAGCGAGATCGCCGAGGTCCAGGCCGCCAGCGCGACCAGCACGAAGAACAGGAAGCCAAACACCTGACCACCCGGCATCTGCCCAAAGGCCACCGGCAAAGTGATAAACATCAAGCCTGGGCCTGCACCCGGATCCAGAGAGTTAGCGAATACAATCGGAAAGATCGCCATACCGGCTATCAGTGCAATCATCGTATCCAGCGCCGCAATGGTCAGTACAGTTCCGCCGATTGAGGCATTCTTGGGCATATACGAGCCATAGGCCATAATCGATCCCATACCCAGCGATAAGGTAAAGAACGAGTGCCCTAACGCCACTAACACCGCATCCCAGGACAATTCAGAGGGGTCGAAGTGGAACATAAAGTCCAGACCTTCACCGAACGAGCCCGTACTCATGGCATAACCCAGCAAGACCAGCAATAACACAAACAGAAGCGGCATCATCACTTTCGTGGCTCGCTCCAGGCCTTTGTTCACTCCGCCCAGCAACACCACCATCACCAGCACCACAAACACCGAATGCCAGATCAGCAATGACTGAGGGTCTGCCAACAAAGCACTAAAGGCTTTACCAGCCTGCTCGCTACCCACGTCGAGAAAATCACCGTTGGCCATCTTGGCAACATACGCCAGTACCCACCCGGCAACGACCGAATAAAACGAGAAGATCAAAAAACCTGCCAGGGCGCCCATCCAGCCCACCAGCGCCCATCGGGGAGAGTGATCCGACTCAATCGCCACCTCACGCATCGAATTAATCGGACTTTGACGACCACGGCGTCCCACCAGGACTTCTGCCATCATAATAGGTACACCAACCCCCAGAATGAATAACAGGTAGACCAGTACAAAAGCACCACCGCCATTTTCACCCGCAATATAAGGAAACTTCCATATATTACCCAAGCCGACTGCAGATCCTGTTGCAGCCATAATAAAGATCCAGCGGTTAGCCCATGAGCCATGAATATTCTGACGGTCTTTCATGTAAATCTCTTAAAGTAGACGGATATTTCTAATAGTAAACCAAGCGCGCATTGTCCATATTTTAGCCACCCAATTCAATGATACTGGCCAGACCAGTCATAAAAAACAGATATTAGGTTTATCGCCCCCTTACCCCGCACATATCCCTCATGCGATTCAATTCGCTTTCATTGCATAGCAGTGCTCTATATAATCGCGCCCCATGGCAAAGAAGAAACCAAAAGTTAGTAGCAACACCATCTGTCAGAACAAAAAAGCCCGGCATGAGTATCATATCGATACCAAGTTTGAGGCTGGATTGGCATTGGCCGGATGGGAAGTGAAAAGTCTCCGCGATGGCCGCGCTCAGCTTGTAGAATCCTATGTGATTATTCATAACAGCGAAGCCTGGCTCGTTGGCGCCCATTTCACACCGCTTAAAACCGCCTGCACCCACGT
>JAIBCZ010000036.1 GCA_024679645.1 Amphritea sp. | reverse complement strand
GGCTTCTGTACGTCATAGAAAAACAGTTCATAATCCAGCACTTCATCAACATCGTCGATATCCAACGCTGCCAACTCTTTCTTCAACAACTGGCGCAGCTCAGCCTTACCGTCTCCATGCAGTTGCGCCAGAATTGGTGGCAAGTCGTTTTGCGGGTTAACGGTTCGATCTTTATTAGCCTCACGATCAAGATGAATAGCCAAACTTGGGATGATGGCGACAGGTCTTGAAAAATCGATCAATTCACTTTTAACATCGCCCTCTAAACCAACATAACTGACCCGACCGGCCAGCGACAGATCGCGGTCAAACCAGGGGTTCAACAGAGCGCCACCATAAACTTCAACACCCAAGCGTAAACATCCCTGACGTACCGTTTCAGGATTAGGCTTCACTTTCAGACAGGGGCTATCGGTATGTGCCCCAACCATACGCATACCAGAATCGACAAGCTCTGAGTTCGCTGGCATATTCCAGGCGATGATTGAAGACTCATTCCGCACCACAAAATATCGGCCACCCGGGTGTATGTTCCAGATGTTTTGCTCTTCAAGCTCGATATAACCCGCTTGCTGCAACCATCCCCGCATCTCATATACCGCATGAAAGGGTGTTGGGGCATCAGCCAGGAATTCAAATAACTGTTGATTAAACGAATCTTTTTGCATCATTGGTCAGCCTTTTCGTGAGGCAAAACTTCTAACAACTCAATTTCAAAAATCAGAGTAGAATTTGCTGGAATTGATTCTGCCGGACTCCGCGCACCATAAGCAAGTTCCGATGGCAGATAAAGCTTCCACTTTGAGCCGGGGGCCATTTTCAGTAGCGCTTCTCGCCAGCCTTTAATGACACTCCTGACCGGGAATATAGGTTTCTCCTCCTGGGCTTCTGAGCTTTCAAACGCTTCGCCGTTGATTTTCCAGCTGCTGTAATTCACCCTGACATCATCCTGTATCCGCGGACTATTGCCCGTTGCAGCCTGTAATATCTCATACTGCAGTCCTGACTCCGTAGTCACGACGCCCTCACGTTTAGCATTTTCAGCCAGGTAGCTGTCACCCTCTTTTTTAGTATCGTCATTCAACGCCTTATCAATCAGTTCCTGATGAAAACGTTTTTCCTCTTCAGTTTCACCACAACCACTTGAAATAGCGACAATTGTCGCTAAAACCGCCATACCAAAAACTCGTTTAATCACGCTGGCAATACCTGCTCTGAATTTTATAAATGAGATAAGCTGTTGATTTTACATCAGCTCACGACAAGACTACACTCAGAAGTTCTGAGCAAAGGGAACAAGCAGTTAATTTGTCTGTCTCAGAATCTATACCTTGTAGTAAAACAGGAACATATAGCTTGATAAACACAAGTAAACTTCGTCAACTGCTCACTGCGCCAATATTGCTGAGCCTGATTATCGCGCTACCGGCAAGCGCGAAAACACACTCTGTTTTACAACCAGAACCCATTCATAACCAAACCATTGTTGATATCCTAACCTCTCTTAATCAGGATCACTACAACGATATCGTACTGAATGATGAATTATCGGGCAAAGTCCTGGATCAATATCTGGAAAGTCTTGATCCCACCAAGGCCTATTTTTTTCGTTCCGATATCACAGAATTTCAAAAGTTCCGTCCACTGATAGACGATGAGATAAAAAATGCTGAGTTAACCGCCGCCTATGTCATCTTCAACCGCTATCAGGTTCGTACTCAGGAACGCTTAGAAACCCTTATTAGCACTCTGGAAGACCCGGATTTCAAGGTAAATTTTGATCTGGATGAAACACTGTTAACCGATCGAGAGAAAAGCCTTTGGCCTGCTAACCAAGCCGAGATGGACGAGTTCTGGCGCAAACGCCTGAAAAGTGCACTGCTAAGTCTCAAGCTAGCCGATAAGAGCGTTGATGAGGCTAAAGAGGTCATCTTAAAGCGTTATAAAAGCCAACTGGCCCGCGCCCAGCAAACCAATAGCGAAGATGTTTTCCAAAGTTTTGCTAACGCACTAACACAGCAATTTGACCCTCACACCCAGTACTTCTCACCCCGCAGATCAGAAAACTTTAACATCAATATGAGCCTCTCTCTGGAAGGCATCGGCGCAGTATTACAGAGCGAAAATGAGAATACAAAAGTGGTTCGCCTGGTGCCGGCCGGCCCCGCAGAAAAAGCGGGTCAGCTTAAGCCTGCAGATCTGATCGTCGGCGTTGGTCAGGGCGAAGACGGCGAAATTCAGGACGTCGTCGGCTGGAGGCTTGATGAAGTTGTAGCCCTTATCCGAGGTCCAAAAGACACGATCGTCAAACTGGAACTGATCCCTGCTGATGGCAAAGAGGGACAACACAAAATTATCAAGATTCAACGCAACAAAGTAAAACTTGAAGAACAAGCAGCTCAAAGCCGCATTATCAAACTCGATCACCAGGGTAAGCCCTATAAACTGGGTGTCATCAGCATACCAGCGTTCTATATTGACTTTGCGGCTCTACAAAGAGGCGAAAGAGACTATAAAAGTACCACTCGCGATACTATCCAGCTGCTTAATGAGCTCAGAAAAGAAGGGATAGACGGGCTAATCATAGATCTTCGTGATAATGGTGGAGGCTCGTTACGCGAGGCTAACGAACTGGTCGGTCTGTTCATTAATCGGGGCCCGACAGTACAGATCAGAGATCCTGGTAATCGGGTGCAAGTTTTAAGAGACCCGGATCCTCGAATTGCTTATAGCGGCCCAATGGCGGTTCTGGTCAATCGTTTAAGTGCTTCCGCATCAGAAATCTTTGCCGGGGCGATTCAGGATTATCAACGGGGGATCATTGTCGGCGGACAAACCTTTGGTAAAGGGACGGTACAAACGCTGTCACCACTACACCATGGTCAGATAAAACTAACCCATGCAAAGTTTTATCGCATCTCCGGTGAAAGCACTCAGCACAAAGGTGTTATACCGGATATCAACCTTCCGACGCTCTACGACACTGAAGTGATTGGCGAAAGCTCGCTGGATGGCGCGTTACCCTGGGACATGGTTGCTGAAACACCACACCGCCGTTATTTCAGCTTTAATTCAATCCTTCCAGAACTCATAGAACGCTATACAAAACGCACAGAATTAAACCCGGACTTCCTCTTCATGAACTCGCAACTTGAGCGACTCAACAGGAATAAGCTGGACCAAGAGCTCTCATTAAATGAAACAACACTTCAGGATGAGCGTGAGGCATCAGAACAATGGCTTTTGAAACAAGAAAATCAACGCCGTGCAGCCAAACAATTACCCGAAATCAGCGAGCTAAGTGAACTGGAGGATCTACTCGAAAAAGATGCTCAGGGTAAAACCATCAGACCTGAACAAGAAGCGATTCTCACCGAAACGGGCAGAATACTGCTTGATATGATTGAGCTGGCAGACAAATATATAGCTACCAAGAACTGACCAGACAGGCACCTTTCTCAATGCAGCTAAGCAAGCTAAAACTCGCGCTACTTATTGGCGGACCCGTACTGCTTATCATTCTAATAGCGGCTGGTTATTTCATCTACACAAGCATCAGCGATCAGCAAGCAGAGAACAGAAAAAAAGTAGAAGGCTTCGGTGAGATGGTGAGTCCAGTGGATACTGGCCCCGCTAATGCTGCAACTGACCCCGAACTTGCTCCCAGCATCGGCCAGAATAAACTGTCGCCGACTCAACGGGTCATCAGCAATATGAAGCGGGAGCGGGTAAAGCTCCTCGATGAAGCCATTGAGATGCGCAAACAGATCTCCAGCCTGAAAGCTAAAATTGCTGAACTTGAGCTATATCGCACAACCAACGAACGTTATGCGCCCCATACCTTTAATGAAGAGGTATCTAAAGTCCATACCCGAATGAAACAGTTCTTAGCCAGCCAGGATGAGTCCAAACGGTTTACCAGTACTCAGTTAAAAGGAATGGCTGCTGCATCAGCTCAGGAATATCGACGCTACCTGACCTCGCGTAAACTCCTTCTCGATCCTGACCAGATAGATACAGTGGTCACTAATCATTTGCCCGTTTATGCCTATTGCATCGGTGATGGCATAGATATCGCTGCAAATAACCGTTCTGAAGAGCTTATGGTAGTCGAGTATTTTAAAACTGAGAAAACCGATCTGATGGGTAGCCGCCTAAGAAGTGACCTGAAGGCGATCATAGCTCCCTGCCAGGAGCTTTTCGCTCAGCGAATGAGCTATCTCTCTAACTAACACCCTGTCAGTGCTTTTGCCCCCATTCGGGGGCACAAACACCCTCACAGCGATCCAGTTTTTCTGACTTATATACTGATTCACCGCATCTATTTATTCTAAATTAGCATGATACTATGCCCTGACCTAGAAGGGACAAAGCATCTGAATCCAGGACGAATGATGAAAACACTGAAAACATTTATCTCAATCATATTCATTAGCTTACTCGCCATGAGTGCACAGGCTGACGTTAACAGAGTTGAACGCTTTACTGACGCAGAAGTCAAAAAAGTGCTTCGGGATGAAGGTTACGGATCGGTCAGAATCATTGAGGAAGGAGAGATTCGCTTTAAGGCCGCTGGTAACATCTACGTACTCTATAACCACGATGATGGCGACCAACACCTATATTTCGGTTCCACAGGCCTTAAGTTGAATTACGAAGACATGAATGAGTGGAACCGTACTACCCGTCTGTCACGGGCCTATCTTGATAACGATATGGATATAGCTCTGGAAACTGACCTGCTATCGAATGCAGGAATAACCCAGGAGATGATTAAAGCCATGATCCAGGTGTTTGTTGAGACCTCCGTACCTCGCTTCATCACCTTTGCCCAGGATAATGATAAGAACTAAGCCGCAAAATAATCAGGCCGACCCAAATAAAAAAACCGCTTATAGCGGTTTTTTTAATCGCAATTCAGAGTTTACTGAATCAGATAATCAATATAATCATCTTCTTCAACCTGATCATCAGTCACCTCAAACCAGTTCAATACCGAAGCCCCTGCTTCTTTAACCGACTCTCGACGACCGCTCATCAGAGGATGCCAGTCATACAGGTCCTTCCCTTCATGCACTAAACGATAAGCGCAGGTTGGCGGTAACCAATGGAACTCTTTTACATCTTCCGGACGTAGCTTTACACACTGCGGCACTAACGAACAACGCTCTTCATACTTAGTACAAAAGAGAGTATCCATGTCCAACAGATGGCAGACCACACTGGTGTAATACACCTCATTGGTTTCTTCATCTTCCAGTTTATGAAGACAACACAAAGAGCAGCCATCGCAGAGCGACTCCCACTCATCGGAAGACATCTCCTGCAGCGACTTAGAGCGCCAAAAAACCTGATGAGCCACTAGCGAACGCCAGTTTCAGGACGATCCTGATGGAGGTTCAACAGATAGTCATCTTTAGGTGGCGGCATCTGTAAGAAATAACCCTTCTCACGAATATCCTCCAACACCTTTACCGCCTCAACCCGCGACAGCTCCTTCTCGGGCGTCAGAAGCATATCAAAAACATGAACAGGCGCACCAAACATCTCTTTCAGCGCGTCAGGCACCCTCGTTAACTGCTCTGTTTTATCGACGTAAAGGTACATTTCGTCTTTTTTAGAACTTCTGAAAACACTACAAATCTTCTTCATACGGTCTCTATTTATACTTCCAGGCTTTGCAGTTTTTCCAACAACGCATCACCGATCACCTCTTTACGCCAGCCAGACAGGCTAGGCGGAAGGCTGAATTCACCCTGATTTTCAGTCCGAATCAGAGCATCAAGATCTTTCTTTCGCAACAATATTTCCGGCGCTATATTCAACGCCTCAGCTTTTTCACGGGCCATCGCTTTCAATGCTTTCAGCGGTTTATTCCACTGATAACCCAAAGGACGCTGGATCGGGGCTGGCGGTTTGGCTGCGGCCGACTCTGCAGCCGTTTTTAGATAACCAAGAATCACTTCACCATCCTGCCGGACCTGCTGATGCCGAACATCCTCAACCCGGGATAACGCCTGAGTGGTGGTAGGCCATTTGTTTACAATATCCAATAAGGCATTGTTTCGCAGCACCTTATTACGGGTAGTATCCCGTTGCCGGCAGATCCGTTCACGCCAGGCGGTCAGGTCTCGTAACGCTGCTATTCTTTCTGGCGATAACTTCCAGGCCTGACTAAAACGCTGATAATAGGTCACCCCATCCGGATCTCTATCCGGCACCTGCTGCAACAACAAGGCCGTCTCTTCGCTTGCCCAGTCCGCCATCCCCCGCTCCTCCAGCTCAGCCAGCTGTTGCTGACAAAGGGCAGGCAGATAAGCGACATCCAATGCTGCATAGTGTTCCTGAGAGCTCGTCAGCGGACGCTGTAACCAATCTGACGTGGTTTCGCCTTTCTCCAAATGAACATCAAGCGCGTGTTCCACAAGTCGCTGGTAGCCCATAGAAAAGCCCCAGCCAAGAAAGCCCGCTGCAATTTGAGTATCAAAAATTGGCGTCGGCAGATCACCCAGCATATAGAGGAATAACTCAAGATCCTCACTACCTGCATGTAATACTTTAAGCACAGACGGGTCGCGAAACAATTGCACCATCGGCTCATAATCTTCGATCTTTAAGGGATCGATCAGATAACACGCCTTATCATCGGCGATCTGAATCAAACCGGGGACTGGGTAGAAAGTATCAATCCGGATAAACTCAGTATCCAGCGCAATCAATGGTAATGCCTGCCAGGCTTTGCAATACTGCGCCAGCGCTTCATCATCAGTGATCCAGATCGGCTGATCAGCAGCGCGTTCCAGTTGCTGCCAGTTATAGGCTTCTGTCATTACCACCTCAATTCATCGACCGTCGACCAGCCATTGCATGGGCCAGAGTACCGCCATCAACATATTCAAGTTCTCCCCCCACAGGCACGCCATGTGCGATGCGGGTGACCTTTATATTCAACGTCTTTATCTGCTCAGCAATATAGTGAGCTGTCGCTTCACCTTCGACGGTGGGATTCGTTGCCAGAATAATTTCTTTGACTGCACCCGACTCAAGCCGGCTAAACAATTTATCCAGCCCCAGATCATCAGGGCCAACCCCATCAATGGGAGACAAATGCCCCATCAGAACAAAATAGCCACCATTAAAGCCGCCTGTCTGTTCAACCGCCAGCATATCCACCGGTGATTCAAGCACACATATCTGACTTTCATCCCGTGAATTATCTGCGCAAATCTGGCAAAGATCATTTTCTGAAAGCGTACGACAACTACTGCAGTGGCCAACTTTATCCGCCGCAATCGTCAGCGCCGCTGACAATGATGCAGCACCGTCCCGGTCCCGTTCAAGCATATGGAACGCCATTCGCTGGGCCGTTTTTGGTCCAACGCCGGGTAAACACCGAAAGGCATCAATCAGATCCTGGATAAGCGGGCTAAATGACATAGTTTAAATCGCCTTAAAACGGCATATTAAAGCCCGGCGGCATACCCATACCACCAGTTACGCTCGCCATTTTCTCCTGAGTGGTGCTCTCAACTTTGCGAACAGCATCGTTGATTGCAGCAGCAATCAGGTCTTCAAGGATCTCTTTATCCTCTTCCATCAAGCTTTGGTCGATTGCAACACTGCGCACATCGTGACGACCATTCATCACAATTTTAACCAGACCCGCACCAGATTCGCCATTGACCTCAGCCTTAGCAATCTCTTCCTGCGCTTTCTGCATATCAGCCTGCATCTTCTGTGCCTGCTTCATCAGGTTGCCCATGCCACCTTTCATAATTTTTTCCTCGTCTATCTCGTTAACTCTGGCTTAATCGATCGGCTGAACCGACTCTAAATCAATACGGCCCGAGAACCGTTCGATCACCCTTTGTACAGCAGGGTCATTCTGAATAGAACTGACCGCCTCAACCTGACGCTCTGCCCGTTTCCGATCCCGGTACTGGCTTGGTGTCTCACGGCTGTAATCGCCTAAGCTGAATTCTACCTCAACCGAGGCGTTAAAATAATGGCCTATAGACTCACGAATACGGTCAGTATGGATATCACTGATCATCGCTTTCTGTTCGCGGGTATAATGGAATCGCCAACACTCCTCTACCGACTCCAATGATGTATTAGACGCAATGCTATACGTCATACCGGTCAGTCCGATTAGTTCAACCAACAATACCCACTGATCAGCACCAAACTGGCTAATATCCTGGCTCAGATCAGCGGCAGGCTCAACTATATCTTTCACTAGCGCGGTATCAACCACGACTGCGGGTTGTATTGCTGGCGACAGGGCCTGCTTTCCCGGTATAACTGCACTCAATTCAGCAGGTTTACTGTGCTCAGCATGCTTTAGTTGTTCAGAGGACTCATCCGCTTGTTTTTCAGGCTCAGGCAAGGCAACAGATGCATTATCTTCCCATGGCAGATCCACCGCTGGCTTAACCTGCACCGCAGGCGCTGTCTGAAAAGCTTTTCCCGGCGCAGGAGAATGCCCCGCATCCGCTGGCGGTACTAAATCTGCTTCAGACTTTTTTCCCGGCTGATCCTCATACCCTTGCTGCATGTAAGACTCATCGTAATCCGGTGGCCCTTCTTGTTGAGCCGACTGAGACAGGGTCTGAACGTCAGCCTGAGGCTGTGGCGCCGGGGGATCAGGTTCGACCCGACGGGGCTCTTGCGCTTCAGACTGAACAAGCGAAGCCTCAGCTTCAGGGGCGGTTGCAGGAGTAGACTCCGGTACATTTACTGATACAGCAGCAGATGATTCCACGTTGGACGGTTCAACTGCAGTGGGTTCTGTCGGTTGACTCAAGCCCTGGCTGCTTACCGATACGGGCCTGAACGCCAACATCCGCATCAGCGTCATCTCGAGGCCTTCACGAGCATCGGGGACGAAAGGAAGATCTTTTCGCCCCATCAAAGCGGTCTGATAGAACAGCTGCACATCTTCAGCGGTCAATTTACCCGCCAGATCTAGTAACATCTCCCGATCACCGAGACCGTTATCCACCGCATCCGGCACAATCTGTGCCAGTGCAATACGGTGCATCAGGCTAATAAGATCACCCAACACAACATTGTAATCAGGAGAGTAGCGCGCCAGCTCATCAACCGACGCCAGTAACGCCTTGGCATCATGAGCCGCAAGACTGTCAACCAGCCGATAGACCAGTCGCTGATCAATCGTGCCCAGCATCGCGCGAACATCCGCTTCAGTTACCTGACCGGCACCGAAAGCGATTGCCTGATCAGTCAGGCTCAGAGCATCCCGCATCGACCCGTCAGCGGAACGTGCCAAAAGCCATAGCGCGGGCTCTTCATAACTAATATTTTCTGCAGCCAACACCCGACAAAGGTGTTCAACAATCCGTTCAGGGATCATATTTTTCAGATTAAACTGCAGACAGCGAGACAGAATAGTAACCGGTAGTTTCTGCGGATCGGTAGTCGCCAGCAAAAACTTAACGTGGGGAGGAGGCTCTTCCAGAGTTTTCAATAACGCATTGAAAGAGTGCGTAGACAACATATGTACCTCATCGATGAGGTACACCTTAAAACGCCCATGGGTCGGGGCATACTGTACGTTTTCCAGTAGCTCCCGGGTATCTTCAACCTTCGTACGGGACGCGGCATCCACTTCAATCAGATCAATAAACCGCCCTTCGCTAATCTCCCGGCAAGCAGAACACTCACCGCAAGGGGTCGAGGATACGCCGGTTTCGCAGTTAAGTGATTTAGCAAATAAGCGTGCAATAGACGTCTTGCCGACACCCCGGGTGCCTGTGAACAGGTAAGCATGGTGCAACCGGTCATCATCCAGCGCATTAACCAGAGCTTTGAGCACATGCTCCTGCCCTACCATTTCAGTAAATTTTGCGGGACGCCATTTACGCGCCAGTACCTGATAACTCATCGCTGTAAATCTATATCAGAAGGGTGTTTATTCATGGTTACCAATGCTAACGGTAACCGTCTGATATCGCCAGCGAAACCCGTTATTTAGTGACAACTAAATTGCTTTTCACAAGCCCTCTACGGATTAATTCAACCCCGCCGTTAGATAACCCGTGATTTATGGTCTAACTTACATAAACAATTACATAAACAACCGTAACGCTTCTAACGTGCAGGGATATGGATATGCAAAGAGCAAACAATGCTAGCCAGTATGAAATACGCCGACACCGTCTAATAGAAGAGCAGGAGATGATACAGTTTCAGGACCCACACTGCCCTATCAGTATCGTCTCAGAAGAGAGCTGCTGGATTGAAAACAAATTAGTCTCATTTGAAACCATTGAGCTACAAACCCACTAACTTGATCTTATAAAATGAGAGACCTTATCCTAAACAATAAGGTTTCCTTTTCATCTTATCGTTCTGTGCTTTTGCGAATAAGCGAAAGACACATGTTCGTCTGCTGAGAAAAGAGTGTAAACGCCATAAAGTCATCCTGACTAAGCGGCTGATGTGATGCGTTATGAGCCATATCATTGCGATCCGCGTAAAACAAACCAACACAAACTTTACCCCAGATGATTGGCGCCACAAAAAACTCATCTCCTGCGATTAAGTGCCGTAATGAGCTATCCAGATAGCTACGCCACTTAGGCGCATTGACATTGTCCACCCAGACTGGCTGCCGGGTATTCAGCACATGACTAAAGATATTAGGCGCACCACTCAAGCTAACCAAAAATTCCTGTTTAATCTGATTCCCGCCAGCTGCAGATATAAATCGGGGCATCAAACTGCGCCGTTCACGCGATTTAAGAAAAACAATAGTCCGACGCATACGGATACCCCGGTGCACTCCCTCCATCGCAGTTTGCACAACGAGATTAAAGTCCGCACCTTCACTGGGCAAAAACGCCAACTCACGGAGAATTTTTAGCTGCAGCGCCTGATCACTGGGTTCAGCATCTTCAGACTCGTTAACGCTCGATTCGGATAATATCGGATCATGCCCAATATAGCGGGTTAAAATCCCCGCACCATATGACTGCAGCAGCTCAACCGTTTCTTCTGAGCAACGCTCGATATCAACCCACACTTTCCCCTTATCCTGCTGCATTAACTTTGCAGCCTCTGTCAGCAGCTTATCAAGCTCCGCACGGTTGCCATTTGGACTGGCCAGTGCGGCGCTCAATCGCACTGCTATGCTTACAGAACGTAACTCCGGCGTTCGCAACTCTGGCTCCTCAAGTGCACTAATCAGCACAGTGCCCATATTCCATGAAGTTGCCAACCCCAGGCTCAAATCTTCAAACGTTGTACCCAGTTCCTGGCTAACAATATGAGCTTCCTCTTCGGGTCTGCCCGTCCGCTTTTGTCGTAATGCCTTATCAAGCTTGACGGTAATCGCCCCCCCCATACTCCAAAAAGCGCTCTCGCCAAACCGATTGAGCAATGCGGCAATAAACGTTTCTTCCTGCACATCCTCGCCATAACTTTGCATCATCAACCTGGCAATCATCCCCGCATGAAACGACTGCGCCATCAGTTTCAGCAAACGCTCATACACCCCCGGGGTTAACTTCCTATTTTTTAACAAACTATTAAGTAGCTTAGCGGTGATACAGATATTTTTAATCCGAGTTAGCCCCAGCACTACCGATGCCCGACTAACAGTCGTTACCGGATTGCGCCCCATATAACCGGCACTATTGGCCACCTTAAGAATAGAGGAGGTTAAAGCATGATCATGAAGCACCGTCTGGCCAAGTTTCGCCAGCGAGGAAATATCATCTTTAGAAAGTTTTTCGATCTCGCGGATAGTAGAACATAATGCCGGCAACTCCTGTTCACCGATCATCTCAACCCACTCATCGGTTCCATGAGGCATAAAATCTGACAACGTACTTTCCTCTAGTTATGAGTAACTTACACAGATCATTTTAGAGCAGATAATGGAGAAACAAATCAGTGAATGTATGATTTTGGGTACTGAGAGAGCAGCTGATTCTTTGACCAAAACACCTTATACATACTCAACGGTAATCCAATTGACTATGTATAAACCGTGATATTTCGTCCTTTTTCTTTTGCTTCATAAAGAACCTTATCCGCCCGAGAAATCAGAGCCTCCTTAGAGTCACTCTCTCTAAACAGCGTAGCACCAATGCTCACCGTTATCTTACCCACGGTGGCGTAATCCTCGCCTTCGATTTTTTTACGAAGTTTTTCACAAAAACAGATCAGGCTTGATTTATCAACCTCAAGTGCAATAACAACAAACTCCTCTCCACCCCACCTGATCAGCGTGTCATTTTCACGGATAGATTGCGACAACACCTGAGCAGTTTGTTGCAAAACCTGATCACCGGCAGCATGCCCGAATGTATCATTTACGCTTTTAAACTTATCAATATCTATAATCAGGAGGCCAAAGATTTGATTATACCGACGACAACGCCCGACCTCTTGAGAAAGAACGTTATCCAAATGATTACGATTAAACACCCCAGTTAAAGGGTCTGTAATTGCCAGGCGGTGTAATTTCTGCTGAGCGACAAATACAGCCTTTCTCGACCGATCAAATATTAAGGCCCCAAGACAACCAAAAGAGAAACTACAAAAAACCCAGAAAGCATGGATAGCGTAGATACCGGCCAAATTCATAAAATAATAGCCAGAAATAAGCAGGATGATAGATGATAACGTCGCACTGATTAAAGCAAATTTAAAGGTCATTCCCGAAACGATAAATATCCAAAACACACATAAATACCCTTCCGCCAGAAACGGCGGGGAATTATTAAGCATACTGGCGATATATGCGTGGCTTAACATCGCAATTACGGGAGATATCGCGAGCAACAGCATAACGATGTTGTAGAATCGTCTTTTATAGGCGAGAAAACTAATACCAAGCATCATTGGGGCGATAATTAACAAGTGACTCTTCAGCATTAATAATTGAACGTGCTCAGGTGCCCAGGATGATGTGTCAATAAATGTAAAGGCAATGTAAAGAAGCGCTGTTAAACAACTTATTACCGAAATTTGAACTTGTCGGGAAGGTTTATCCCACTCCTCATAACGTTCGTTAAATGTATTATCTGAAAACGTACGAGGTAATTCGAATGGCAGAATATATTGAAGTATTTTTTGCATGGCTTCCTTAACACTCCACCTTAAGCTTACTGAGAACGTTGTCCTTGTACCCACATCATGCTGGAACAGCCTGTTACCTGCACCGTTCCGATACCCGTCATTCTACAACAGGCTGCTGAGAACGAGACCAATAGAGGTGTGATTTTGAGTAATGAGGTCATAAAGTCAGCTAACCTTGGCGCTAATCCCCCCGGCTGTGACAAAGTCGCCGCTTTAGAAATCCATGAACATGAATCAAGCGTCAAAAAACACAAATAAATAAGATCGAAGAGTTTGCTATATCAGCAGAAAACAGGAATACAAATATGAATAGGGAGTATTGGGGGCGACTCCACCAGCCACATCCCGGCACACGAATCCACCGCTGTGGCTGCTCCCTTCCAGGCCTGACCAGGTTCACGGTTTATCGTTGCGGGAGG
>JAIBCZ010000187.1 GCA_024679645.1 Amphritea sp. | reverse complement strand
ACTGAGTTAAGCTGCGGCAATCGATAAGCTTCTTCAACCAGAAAGCCAATACCCATCGCTTCCAGGCCGGCACGCAAAGCGTTGTGATGGTATTGATGACGTGCCCAGGCATTTTCCAGCCCCTCTTCTTCTAACATCACCAACGACTCATGGAATGCATAAAGAGAGTTCACCGGTGCCGTGTGATGGTAGGCCCGTTTAGCACCGCCACCCCAGTAGCCCATTACCAATTTCTGATCGAGGAACCAGCTCGGTGTTTTCGATTCACGCTTCTCTATTACCTCAACAGCCCGCTGACTGAAGCTAACTGGCGATATTCCCGGAGGACAGGACAAGCACTTCTGTGTTCCAGAGTACACTGCATCGATGCCCCAGCCTTCCACATCCAGTTCAGAGCCGCCTAGAGAGGTTACCGTATCAACGATGGTCAGAGCCCCGTTGCTCTGCGCTATCTGACACAGACCTTTAGCATCAGACAAGACACCAGTCGAGGTTTCTGCATGAACAAAAGCCAGCAACTTAACGTCGCTATTGGCAGCAAACGCAGCTTCAACCTTAGCGGGGTCGACAGGTGTGCCCCACTCGTCCTCAACCATTATTGCGATGCCGCCAAAACGCTCGACATTCTCTTTCATCCGCCCACCGAAGACACCGTTCTGACAAACGATTACTTTGTCTCCTGGCTCAACCAGGTTAACAAAGCAGGCTTCCATACCGGCAGAGCCAGGGGCTGAGATAGGCATCGTTAAAGGGCTGCTGGTTTTAAAAGCGTACTGCAGCATCTCCTTAACTTCATCCATCATGCGGATAAACTCTGGATCAAGGTGGCCAATCGTTGGACGGGACAGTGCAGCCAGAACCCGAGGGCTAACATCTGAAGGACCCGGGCCCATCAGAGTACGCAGCGGTGGATAGAAAGATTTTGTCATTTTCCGTTGCTCTTTATCGTTATTTTAAAATGTTATTGGAGGTGAGCGAGCTTAACTATGCGTTAGTTAAGCTGCTTCATCAGAAATAGTCTGAACAATCGCCATCACCATCTCTGCCGAGTGCTTTGCCGCAACCACTAAGAACTGTTCAAAAGACAGGTTTGATTCTTTTCCGGCAATGTCTGACAGTGACCGTATAACAATAAACGGTATATCAAACTGATGACAGGTCTGAGCTATCGCCGCAGCCTCCATCTCTACCGCTTTCATTGCCGGGAAATTTTCGCGGGTTTTAGCAACCCGTTCAGGGCAGTTCATGAAAGAGTCACCGGTGGCGATTAAACCCTGGACGGTTTTAATACCCTCCATGCGCGAAATACATTGCTGCGCCACGTCTGCCAGAAAAACATCCGGAGTGAAGGCCGCTGGCAAGCCTGGTAGCTGGCCGTGCTCATAACCAAAAATAGTCACATCGACATCGTGATGGCGAACTTCAGTCGAGATAACCACATCGCCTACTTCAAGCTCTTCAGAAAAACCGCCAGCCGAACCCGTATTAATAACGCAGGTGGGCTGAAACTCCTGGAGCATCAACGTTGTGCCAATGGCAGCGTTTACTTTACCAATGCCTGATTTAAGCAGAACAACGTCAATCCCGTGCATAGAACCCGTGTAGAGACTGTACCCGGCAACAGTATGCTCCTGTCGCCCCTCCAGAGTTTCCTTCAGCAGTTCGACCTCTTCATCCATGGCGCCGATGATACCGATTTTAAGCTGATTTGACTGAGCCTTAAGTCGCTCAGAAAAGGAGGTATTGTTGATCATTCAGGGTGATTCCATCACTAGAGATATAAAGGGCTAAGGATACGCAATTTGTACCGCTGGACAATAGTCCTAAAGCAGAAAGTCATCAATTTGACTAAAAAATTATTCAAGAATTTCAAACTTAAGCCCTTTCGCCCTCAGCCGGTCTCCCCGTTCATTTATAAAGCGCTGAAATTCTGGCTCGCGCAGATACGCTCCGCTTGAAACGTATTCCAATGCACTATTGAAGTGAAATGCCCGGACATAGGCATCAATACGCAGTTTTTCTTCACCTTTGGCGTCAAGTAGCAGCCAGGCAGGAAAATAGGACAAGCCCAGCATAGAAACCCATGTGCGGGCAGAGACATTGTTTCCATCCGGAAGAGTGATCTGTGGGTTTGTCTCGAGATCAACTGTCAACTGAGTGTAGCTTTTTAGCAACTCGAGGGTATCAGATCGTCCCAGAATATCGGTTTCGAATTCACGGCAATGGTCGCACTTATCCCCGATAAATCGTATGGCTACCGGCTTGCCTAAAGGGATACCCAGCACTTCGGAAGAGATTGTCGTCTCTGCCTGAAAAGGCACAGACTTTGTTGCTGTCTGCAACCGGTCCAACTGCCTGATAAAAGTATCAACTGGCCGGTATCCATCGATTCTTAGTTGTGGTGAGCCATCAGAATCAAGAAAGATCAGCGTCGGGGTATATTGCACTTTGAGCTTTACCGCTAAGGCTTTCTCTGTCAGCTCAGTATCATCGAGCAGCGTGATCGTACGGTCTCCCCAAAGATCCAGCGATACCAGATCATAGCGCTGCTGCATACGCGTATTTACATCAGGATGAGTGAACACCTGTGTGATCAGGTTATAACAATAGGGACAGCCGGCCTGATGAAAATAAAGCACCAGGTTGCGTTGCTCATCAGCCGCCTCTTCAAGATCATCGCCAAGATCGAGAAAGCTCTCTTTAAACCAGTCCGGTTGAGGTATCTGCACCCCCTTTTCCAGAATCATCATCTTATGCTCGGCCAGGATCACACAAGACTGACCGAACAAAAGCAGGAGTAAGAAACAACGTCTGAGCAAAATCACAGGTATGACCATCCCTTTCTATCTGTATAGATTCACTTCAGTGTGGCGGTAATTCAGCATCCTGCAAGTTTTCAGCTTCAGGTGCAGGATAAAGTCCCTGCCAGCCAAATTCGATAAACAGCTGATCAACCCAGGTTGTAACCGGCGCTTCAATGACAACTGGCTGGCCTGAATATGGATGAATGAACTCCAGTTTAGTCGCCATCAATAGCAAGCGATCTAAACCAAAATTATTTCGAAACAGCGTATTATGCTTCCCATCGCCGTGCTTAGTATCCCCGACAAGGGGGTGAAAGAGGTGTTTCAGGTGGCGGCGAATCTGATGCTGACGCCCCGTTTTCGGCTTAACTTCAACCAGTGAATACCGGGCTGTGGCGTAATTACCGACGGGAACAGGCAGCTCAACGGTGCCGAGTCGACGATATTCGCTTACCGCTTCTTTGGCAGGTTTGTCAGGAGTGGTTCTCTTATCGGAGACCTTATCAACAATCTCCTTCAGGGGATGATCGATTACCCCCTCCGCTTCGGTATAACCCCGACAAACACAGAGATAGGTTTTTTGCACCCGACGCTCAGCAAAACAAAGATTAAGCGTATTAGCCGCCTCGGAGGACTTCGCGAAGATCAGCACCCCGGAGGTTGGCCGGTCAAGTCGGTGAACGGTATAGGCTTTAATACCCATCTGCTCTCGAATCAACGCGATCGCATTAGTCGCCCTGCGCTCTATGGGGCTGGGATGAACCAACAAACCGGCTGGCTTATCGATAGCAAAATAGTGCTCATCTTCAAAAAGGATGTTGATGGAATACATCGTTTTAACTTATCTGGATTGATCAAGCCGCGAAGCTTACCAATAAATCATCAGAATATCCTATGAACCTCTTTATCCAAATCGTGTCATACTTATTATCACCTATAGCCTGTATGGTTGAAATCCTGATAAAAACCTATATATATAGGTTATCCAAATTTTAACTGGCACCTAAAGCCTTAATTTTCAGAGGGATAAGATGCGTAATATCGATACAATGACCGTCCGTTCAGAGGAATCTGTACTGTCGACCAATAAGGTGATTCGCAACACCTACACGCTGCTAGCTATGACACTGGTATTCAGTGCGGTAATGGCTGGTGTTTCCATGATCATTAACCCCCCGATGTTATTAGCTATTGGGGCTTTAATCGCTGGCTTTATTCTGACCTTTGTCATCAACAAAAAACAGAATAGTGCCGCTGCACTGCCTCTTGTTTTTGCATTTACCGGACTGTTTGGTTTTGCATTAGGACCAATTCTTAATGGCTATCTTGCTATGGCTAACGGTGGCCAGATCGTTATGACCGCTATGGGAATGACTGCGGCAACCTTCCTTGGCCTTTCAGCTTATGTGCTAACCAGCAAGAAAGACTTCAGTTTCATGGGTGGATTCCTGGCCGCTGGCATGATGGTGGTAATGATCTCCATGGTGGTATTATTAGTTCTGCCATTCTTTGGTGTTCATATTCCTGCTTTGCATCTGGCTTTTTCTGCAGCAGTTGTATTGCTAATGGCAGGTTTTATCGTTTATGACACCAGCAATATCGTCAATGGCACGTACACCAACTACATTATGGCGACGGTAAGCCTCTACACCAGCATCTTTAACCTGTTCATCCATTTGCTGAGTCTGGTTGGCTTCCTGAACGACGACTAAGCCTTTGATTACAGCGAGTATATGAAAGCTTCTTCGAAGCATTTCATATACTGAAAACACCATACAAAGCCCTGCAATCCTGATAAGATTGCAGGGCTTTTTTAGTTGACTGAAAACAAAATACTATGATTTTTTCGATTGTTGTTACCGGCGCTCCATACAGCTCTCAGGCAGCGGATAGCGCCCTGCGTTACTGCAAAAGCCTGTTAAAGCTTGGCCACCAGGTACATCGGGTATTTTTCTACGCTGATGCCGTCCACAACGGCTCAGAGCTGGCTGCGCCGCCACAGGATGAAACCAACATTCCCGCTGAGTGGGCGGCTTTATCTCAGACTCATAACCTCGATCTGGTTGTCTGT
>JAIBCZ010000225.1 GCA_024679645.1 Amphritea sp. | reverse complement strand
GGTCGTCGCCTCACCACTGCGAACCGTTGCAATAAGCGAGTTAGTCGTACCCAAATCTATGCCAACCGCCAGCTTCCGCTGATGTGGCTCAGGACTCTGTCCCGGTTCTGCAATCTGCAATAACGCCATATTTATTTAATCATCGAATAGTTGATCTTCCAGAGCCTCGATTTCGCGGCCCAGCTTATCAATAAACTGCATTTTCCTGACACACACCGCCGCAGCCTCCAGAGAGGTCGGCGTGGACTGTCGATAGAAACTATCAAACTGACTACGCAAGCTGTTCATTTCACTATCAACGGTTGCCTGCAGTGCCGATAATTCAGCCTCAGGGTCTGCCGCATCGTGAACAGCCTCAAGACCCTCTCTAAGCTCCATCTGCTGCATCAGAAACATGGGTTCCAGATGCACCTGCGACTCTGAGAAGGTATCGATACCTTCCAGCTTCAACAGATACTGAGCACGGGTCAGGGGATTTTTTAAGGTTGTCACCGCTTCATTTAGATAAGCGGTGTATTGTACCGAAAGCCTGCGCTCCAGATCTGACAGATGTGAAAAGCGATCGGGGTGCAGCGTTTTCTGCAGCTCCCGGCTTCGTTCAGACAGTGACTGCAGATCTAATTGATAGGTCACCGGCAGAGCTAAAAATTCAAAATAGTTCTGGGTAATATCCATTATATAACCAGCAGATAAAGATAATAGGCGTCAAATGTTAAAGCTTTCGCCGCAGCCGCACTCATTTTTAACATTAGGGTTGTTAAATTTAAACCCTTCATTAAGCCCTTCTTTCACAAAGTCCAGCTCGGTACCATCCAGATAGAGCAGACTTTTAGGGTCAATGATAATTTTAACACCTTCAGTCTCAAAGACCTCATCTTCATCCTGAGTATCGTCAACAAACTCCAGCACATAAGCCATGCCAGAGCAGCCCGAAGTACGCACACCCAAGCGTATACCCAGCCCGTGCCCTCTCGACTGTAAGTACTTACCAACATGCTGAGATGCGGCAGGTGTCATTGTAATAGCCATGAATCTGCTTACTCCGTTGAGCCCTAAGCCCCGTTATTACTTCTTAGTCTGCTTCTCTTTATAATCAGCAACCGCTGCTTTAATCGCATCCTCTGCCAGAACTGAACAGTGAATCTTAACAGGCGGCAACGCCAACTCTTCTGCGATTTTAGTGTTCTTCAGATCCTGCGCTTCATCAAGACTCATGCCTTTAACCCACTCGGTTACCAGTGAGCTTGACGCTATTGCAGAGCCACAGCCGTAAGTCTTAAACTTAGCGTCTTCAATGATACCTTCATCGCTGACTTTAATCTGCAGACGCATCACATCACCACAGGCAGGCGCTCCCACCATGCCGGTACCAACATTCTCGTCTGAATCATTCATTTTTCCGACATTACGAGGATTCTCGTAATGATCGATAACCTGTTCACTATAAGCCATAACGACCTCCTAAAGCGGTTTCACCCAATACAGATTTAGTGGTGAACCCATTCAACTTTGCTTAAATCCACACCGTCTTTATACATATCCCACAGTGGAGACAGTTCGCGGAGCTTACTAACAGCCGTGCGGATTTCAGCAACAGCTTCATCAATATCATTTTCAGTCGTAAAACGACCAATAGAGAAGCGAATAGAACTATGCGCCATCTCATCACTCAGGCCTAAGGCACGTAACACATAGGAAGGCTCAAGACTCGCTGAAGTACAGGCAGAACCAGACGATACAGCCAGATCCTTCAAAGACATCAGCAATGACTCACCTTCAACGTAGTTAAAGCTGACATTCATATTACCAATATAGCGCTGCCCTTCTGAACCGTTCAGAAAGATCTCTTCCATATCAGCAAGCCCATCCCAAAAACGCTTACGTAACGTCGTAATCCGTTCATGCTCCAAATGCATTTCAGCTTTGGCCAACGCTGCAGCTTCACCCATACCAACTATCTGATGGGTAGCCAGCGTACCTGAACGCATACCACGCTCATGACCACCACCGTGCATTTGTGCTTCCAGGCGTACCCGCGGCTTGCGACGCACATACAGTGCCCCCATACCTTTAGGGCCATACATCTTATGAGCAGAAAGAGAAAGCAGATCAACTTTCATTGCCGCAATATCGATCTCGACTTTACCAGCACTCTGAGCAGCATCCACATGAAATAAAACACCGTTAGCCCGGGTAATTTCACCGATAGCGGCAATATCATTGATCACACCAATTTCGTTATTCACATGCATTACTGACACCAGAATAGTGTCATCACGCAACGAATCAGCAATTGCCTGCGGCTGAATAATGCCATCCTTATCCGGATCAAGATAAGTCACTTCAAAACCTTCACGCTCAAGTTGGCGACAGGTATCCAGTACCGCCTTATGCTCAATCTTGGACGTAACAATGTGCTTACCTTTCTTTTGATAAAAGTGAGCCACGCCTTTAATAGCAAGGTTATCAGACTCTGTCGCACCGGAGGTCCAGACAATCTCGCGTGGATCTGCATTAAGCAGATCAGCAACCTGACGACGAGCAGTTTCTACCGCCTCTTCAGCTTTCCAGCCATACAGGTGTGAACGAGATGCCGGGTTACCGAAATTACCGTCCATTGTGAGACACTCAATCATCTTTTCCGCAACCCGAGGATCAACCGGGGTAGTTGCAGAATAATCAAAGTAGATTGGCAATTTCATTATCTATACTTCTCCAAAAACCTGAACAAAAAACTCAGGCTGTTACTTTTGCTGAAATCAATGATTCTTCAAACGACGCATTATGCCCACGATCCTGGCGTTCCGCTACCGATCGAACATCTTTTCTCGCCATAAGATCAGCCAGACTAATCTGACTTAAAAATTCATGAATCTGACTACTCAGATCACACCACAGGTGATGGGTAAGACATATATTACCATCCTGACAGTTGCCTGTATGACCACAACCAGTCGCATCAACGGACTCATTAACCGCATCGATAACCTGCGCGACATCTATATCCTGCTGCTCACGGTTAAGCTGGTAACCACCACCCGGACCACGTACACTTCGAACTAATTCATTACGCCGCAGTTTCGCAAACAATTGCTCAAGATAGGAGAGAGATATACCCTGCCTCTCGGAAATATCCGCCAGGCTTACCGGCCCGTTACCAGCATGTATTGCCAGATCGAGCATCGCCGTAACCGCATACCGCCCTTTTGTTGTTAATCGCATCGCTTAGCCTCTTTATCATATTTCGTCCTGCGACGAAGCTGCAAGCATTATGCAATAACCAACTATTTTGGTCAACTATTTAACCAACTAAAATAGTCAGGCTTATATCCCTGTAATAATTAATGCCATTTCGACAGACTCAGACTCTAAGAACCCTTGCCTTTAGTACACTTTTGAACAGCCGTCAGCATCCCTCGCAATATATTAACCTCTATTTTATCCGGGATAGACCTCAAGAAGAGACGACGCAGCCTGGGCATCAGATTTCTCGGCTTCTCCGGATCAAGAAAGTCCACTTCGGTCAGCGTCTGCTCCAAGTGTTCAAACAATCGCTCAAGCTCACGGTTATCTGCCAGCTCTACGTCCCAGTCTGTACCCCATTGAGGCCTTACCTCTTGAACACTCGACAACTTTGCCATTCGCAGCTCATAGGTAATCACCTGAACTGCCGCTGCAATATTGAGCGAACTAAATTCTTCATTAACCGGAATATGAACATGATGATGACAGCGCTGCAGCTCATCATTGGTTAATCCCCGATCTTCACGCCCAAACAACACAGCAACCCGAACATCCTCCGATAAAGGCGCAACAATGGCAGCGAGCTCACGGGGATTAACAATCGGCCAGGGAATAGTTCGACTACGGGCACTGGCGCCGACAACTAACTGACAGTCACTCAATGCCTCATCAAGATCATCGACAACCTGGGCATTTTCCAGAATATCAGTAGCCCCCGCCGCACGAGCCTCAGCATCCCGATGCGGGAACTTTCGCGGCTCAACCAAACAGAGATCAGACAACCCCATATTTTTCATCGCCCTGGCCGCCGCACCAATATTGCCC
>JAIBCZ010000271.1 GCA_024679645.1 Amphritea sp. | reverse complement strand
CGTCAGGATGAAGTGAACGCCCGTTATCACACCGCAATGATTGTCAGTCGTGACGCTGAAACGCTGGATATTGAAGTGTCTGCGGTTGAGTCGGTGTTAGAAAATGGCAGTGATGCTGTTTTTGGCGCTATTTTTTGGTTTGTTGTGGCCGGTGCACCGGGGATTATCTTCTACCGTTTAGTGAATACACTGGATGCTATGTGGGGGTATCGTACAGAGCGTTACTGCCATTTTGGCTGGGCGGCGGCTAAGTTGGATGATGGGTTGAATTATATCCCCGCCCGTTGCACCGCTTTAAGTTATGCCGTTTTATCTGATGCGACTAATGCCCTTAGGTGTTGGAAAAAACAGGCGGCTGCACATGCGAGCCCTAATGGTGGGCCGGTCATTGCCGCAGGCGCAGGCGGTCTGGGTGTATTGCTGGGAGGTCCTACGCGTTATCAGGGTGTCTGGCAGAATAAACCCTATTTGGGTACGGGTTCGTTGCCTAAAGTGGATGATCTTCAGCGGGCAATGCGCTTAGTGTCATTAAGCCTGCTTCTCTGGCTCTGCCTGATCGGTAGTACGGAGTACATAGGGTTCTTCTTTATGCAGAGTGGAGATGGGTTATGAGTACCGGTATAGCGGGAAATCCAACCCCGCCATTTCATGGTGGCCGGCTACACCATGCGGCTGAACGGTTTGAGATACCGCTTGAGAAGTGGCTTGATCTGTCTACCGGTATCAATCCGCATAGCTATCCGTTACCCGCAGTACCACATTCGGTTTGGCAGAGATTACCGGATGATGATGACAGTTTGCTCTCTATAGCGGCTGGCTACTACGGCTCTGCTCAACTATTAGCGGTTGCCGGTAGCCAGATGGCGATTGAGTCTCTACCGAGATTAAGGCCTTCCTGCCGAGTGGGTATTTTATCACCGGCTTATGCTGAATATGCGTATCAGTGGACACGCCAGGGGCATGCGGTGGAAGCGTTAACAGCAGATGAGATAGAGGTCCAGTTAGCGGAACGAATGCTGGATGTTGTAGTGGTCATTCGTCCCAATAATCCGACGGCAGAGTTTATCCCGCAGTCACGCTTGAACCGATGGCTAACCATGCTGCAGCAGAATAGTGGCTGGCTGATTATTGATGAGGCATTTATCGATCCATTACCGGGTGCTGAACAGCTGTCGATGATTACGAAAAAAACGTTGTATGGGCTTATTGTGCTTCGCTCGGTAGGGAAATTCTTTGGCTTAGCGGGTATCCGCCTGGGCTTTGTTTGGGCGGAGCAAAGGCTATTGGACAAACTGTCTGAGCAACAGGAAACCTGGTCAGTATCAGGCGTTGCGCGATGGGCAGGGGCTATCGCTTTGCAGGATATTAATTGGCAATCAAAGATGAGGCGGGCGCTAGGAGTGGAGGCCCAACGTCTGAAGGTGCTATTACAGGAACAGGGTTTTAGCAGTCAATCGACACCGCTTTTCTGCACGGTGGATCTACGAGAGCATCAGCAGGGACTGGCAACGGACCTCTATCTCCAGCTTGCTAAACAAGGGGTTCTGGTTCGCAACTTCGAAGACTATCAGGCGTTACGCTTTGGCTTACCTGCAAATGCAGCAGGGTGGCAGCAATTAGCATCCGCATTAAGTGAGTTAAAAAGATGAAAAGCACAGGTACGTTAATGGTTCAGGGGACAACCTCGGATGCAGGTAAAAGCACGCTGGTGGCGGGTCTGTGCCGGGTTTTATGGCGACAGGGATTGTCCGTGGTGCCTTTTAAACCTCAAAACATGGCACTTAATAGTGCGGTGACCGCCGATGGGGGAGAGATCGGTCGTGCGCAGGCAGTGCAGGCTTATGCCTGTGGGTTGGCACCTCATATTGATATGAACCCTGTTTTATTAAAGCCTAATAGTGATACCGGCGCGCAGGTTATTATTCAAGGCCAGCCTCTGACTAATATGGAGGCTTCGGTATATCACGATTATAAGCAGCAGGTCTGGAATGCGGTTGAACAGTCGCATCAACGACTACGTTCGGTTTACCAGTATGTCATTGTCGAAGGTGCGGGATCGCCAGCTGAAATAAATTTACGTGAGAATGATATTGCCAATATGGGCTTTGCTGAACGTGAAGACTGTCCTGTCATTATTATTGCAGATATAGATAAAGGCGGTGTATTTGCACATCTGGTGGGCACGCTTGCATTGTTATCTGAGACTGAGCAGGCCCGGGTTAAAGGCTTTGTTATTAATCGATTCCGTGGCGATATCGCTTTACTGCAGTCTGGTCTGACTTGGCTGGAAAGCTATACCGGTAAGAAGGTCTTGGGTGTGCTGCCTTATTTGCAGGGTTTTCATCTTGAAGCTGAAGATGCTGTCTCAGTAGAACAGCCGGATTCTCTGGCGCAGGCGATACGCGTAGTTGTGCCGGTATTGCCGCATATCAGCAACCATACCGATTTTGACCCGCTGCGATTGCACCCGTCGGTTGAGCTGACCTATGTCGGGCCTGATCAGGCTATCCCGCCGGCTGATCTCATCATTCTTCCCGGGTCTAAATCGGTACGTCATGACCTTCAATGGCTGAGGGAACAAGGCTGGGATAAGGCGATATCAAAGCACTTACGTTATGGCGGTAAACTACTGGGAATCTGTGGTGGTTTTCAGATGCTGGGTAATGAGATCAGTGATCCAGATGCCATTGAAGGGGAGTCAGGTATCTCTGAGGGGTTGGGGTGGTTACAGATGAATACCCGGCTGTACGCTGATAAGCAGCTGACAAACCGCACTGGAACATTTTCCCTACACAGTGAACAGGGCGTTGCGGTCAGTGGATACGAAATTCACTGCGGTGTTTCGTTAGGTGAAGCTTTGTCTCGACCGCTGATTTACTTCCCGGATGGAACTCCTGAGGGGGCACTATCACTAGATGGTCGCATCGCAGGCACCTATCTGCATGGTTTGTTTGAATCGGCAGCGGCGCTTAATCAGGTTTTACACTGGGCCGGGCTT
>JAIBCZ010000085.1 GCA_024679645.1 Amphritea sp. | reverse complement strand
GATTCATCCCATAATTCAGATAATACCCGCTGACAAAAACACTTACTGCCAGTAGCACCTTAACAACCTACTTCTGCTCAGATTCCAGTAAGCTTTTTGGCGTCACTATAGATAAGCAACTCCGGTTTCCACTGAAACAATGAAGCCCTACTTTATCTGACATACAACCAACTGCCTTCCATTAGAAATCTTTTTATTATTGATGAGCTAATCGTCCCCGGCATCCAGAAACATTGACAATGCGCGGTAACTGTATATAGTGGCTTTAGCTTAGAAAAAGTCTATTTTTTAACCATTTGCTGTCGTTGTATTACACTTAGTATCTCGTCCCTCTGTTTTTAAATTCCAGTCTTATTTTTCGCTATAAACAAATTTCTTTCTGCTACTCGGCGACATCAGCTTTAAAGCTGCCTATTACTACAGGCTATCTCAATTTATTTGAATTAGATGCTCAATTAGGACCGATCAGGAAAGTCAGGCAACGATATAGCCTATCTTGCCCAGATGATGATTCGCACCTGCTGAATTACAAGCCCGATAAGCGGCTTAGCTAAAAAATAGCTCGCAGGCAATACACCACTAAAGCTGGCTTCAAACACCCGCGGTAGTGTAATTATTTATGTCACATGCATGAGATAATATAAAAAATCTTGGCATATTTTTTTGATTTTCAGATTAAAGCAAGAAGCTCAGCTCATATCAGCTGCTCTGAACATCAGCCCAATTGATTCACTCAACATTTTGAGTGATGCCAGCCACGGTCTTCCCGTCGTTTCCAGACCCATGCGCAATGAGTTCTTTAAACCACCGGATATAACCCGAGGCTGTTTATTTGAGAAAAGAATGAGCAACAATACTAAAGCAGCCATCAATGCTGCAGATTTTGAAAAATACAGTAACCCTATTCCCGGCCGTGAATACATCATGGGGCTGTTTGATGAACCCGGTAAAACATTGAACCGTGAACAGTTAGGCCAAACGTTACAGCTCTTTGAAAGTGAAGAGAAAGAAGCCCTAAGGCGCCGTTTACGGGCCATGGAACGCGATGGACAGCTTAACTTCGATCCACGCAAAGGCTATAGCCTGCTGCGAGAAGAAGACCTGATTCAAGGCCGCGTTATTGGACACCCCGATGGCTTTGGCTTTCTTGCACAGGACGGCGAAGGTGATGACCTGTACCTGCACAATAGTCAGATGCTCAAAGCCTTTCACGGTGACCGCGTACAAGTACGTATCAGCGGTGTTGATCGCCGGGGACGCCAGGAAGGTCAAATCGTCAAAGTTCTAGAGCAGAATATGACCCTGATGGTTGGCCGTTTAAAAGTTGAAGACGGTGAATACTTCCTGCAATCTGAAAACAGCCGTATTCGTAATGAAATCGATATTCCCGATGACCAGCTAAAAGGAGCACAACCGGGACAATACGTCTCCGTGGAGATAACCGAATACCCTTGTAATCGCTTCAATGCTGAAGGCAAGGTCGTCGAACTTCTGGGTGATTCAATGGCCCCAGGCATGGAGATCGATGTTGCCATTCGTAACCACGATATTCCTCATAAGTGGCCCCAGGATGCGCTCAAAGCGGCGGAAGCGATGGGAGATGATGTCAGTGAATCAGATAAGCAGCACCGGGCAGACCTGAGAGACCGCCCTTTCGTCACTATCGACGGTGAAGATGCCCGTGACTTTGATGATGCGGTCTATTGTGAAAAGCGCAAGTCCGGGGGCTGGCGGTTATCAGTTGCCATAGCCGATGTATCACACTATGTCGTACCGGGGAGCGCTCTGGATGAGGAAGCCGCAGAACGAGGTACCTCCGTTTATTTCCCTGGCCATGTAGTACCGATGCTGCCAGAAGCGTTATCTAATGGTTTATGTTCATTGAATCCCCATGTCGACAGACTCGTCATGGTCTGCGAGATGGCGATCAACAAAGCCGGTAAAATGACCAGCTATAAGTTCTCCGAAGCGGTCATTCATTCCCATGCACGCCTGACTTATACTCAGGTGGGCGCGTTGGTATCCGCGGCAGAATCTGATCTGGGTAAAACGGTTGCCCGTAAGCATGCTGATGTTGTTCCACATCTTCATGCGCTGCATCAGCTCTATGCAACACTAAGAAAAGCACGTACAAAGCGTGGTTCAATCGACTTTGAGAAGCAGGAAGTACAGTTTAAATTTACCGAAGATCGCAAGATTGATCAGATCGTTCCTGTGGAGCGTAACGATGCCCACAAAATGATCGAAGAGTTCATGCTTTGCGCTAACGTTGCAACCGCTCAGTTTTTAGAAAAACTGGAACTACCAGCACTCTATCGTATTCATGAAGGGCCGGTAGAAAAGAAACTGACCAACCTGCGTGAATTCCTCAGTGAGCGAGGTCTTAACCTGGCCGGTGGCGACAAACCGACCCCAGCGCATTATGACCGTTTACTACGCAGTATCGGTGAACGTAACGATGCACAAATTATCCGTACGATGATGCTGCGATCACTGAGTCAGGCCGAATACAGCTCCGATAACCAGGGGCACTTTGGTCTGGCCTATCCTGCGTATGCACATTTCACCTCGCCAATACGCCGCTACCCCGATCTGCTTGTTCATCGGGCTATCCGTTCTATTATTCGCCAAAGCGAAAGCGGCAGCGTTCTTCGCCGGGCACTGAAAAAAGTTACCGGTGTTGGATCAGACCCGGTACACAGAATAAAGACAGCCCAGCCGTTGGAAGCAGGCAAGAGCTACCCCTATGATCTGGCAAAAATGAAGAATCTGGCAGAGCATTGTTCGCAGGTATCACGCCGCGCTGACAAAGCAGGCTGGGATGTTGAAGCCTGGCTCAAATGTGAATACATGCAGGACCATGTTGGCGATATCTTCGGCGGTGTTATCAGCAGCGTGACCAACTTCGGCCTGTTCATAGAGTTAGATGACACACAGGTAGAAGGCCTGGTACATGTGACCGCGCTGAATAACGATTATTACCAGTTTGATGCCGCTCAACAACGCTTAGTCGGTGAACGCACCAAAGCGACATTCAGTATTGGCGATAAGATTAAAATCAGGGTCGTTCGAGTCGATATGGATCAACGCAAGATAGAGTTTGAACTAGCAATCAAAGACGATAACCATAGCTCCCCAAAGCCTAAAGGCAGAAAAGGCGGCCGAGGCAAAAGCTCAGGTAAGTACAAACGCTAAACACCTCACGGGAGTCTAACCATCGAGCCTTCATAACTCTTTTTTACGAAGGCTCTTCATCCTCATTTTTACCTACCGATCAGATCCAGTTACTCTGGATACTATGCCCCTGCCTCCAAAAGAAACCACAATACATTTTCTCAAATCCCGTATGTTCTCAGCCCCATTTGTATGCAAATACTTGCATCACGGCTCTGAATAACACCAGCCATTTGATAGCTATCACGGTAATAACCCAACAGTCACTCATCCGAGCAGAAATCTTTTGAGGACAGTTATACTCCGCTGCCATCTACAGTGCACTCAACCTGCTTACCAGACAAAAACGCACCTAAACTGAGCAGTTTTGAAAATCATATCAAATCCAGATCGTCTATATTGAAGGAACAGACCAGTTCAGAAAGTAGATTACTTTTGACCCATTCACTATAGAGTGGTCTATGCTTAGACTCATTAGCGACTAATAACTATGGAATTTTAGTCATAGAGTAAGAGGTCCGAACCTAGTTGCTTGAATCTTTATTAACCATAAAACCTGAAATAGAGTTTTGGGTAAGCAACTATTTAATACAGCTAGAGTACAGTTAACTTAATGGTTAAGGTTTTACGTGATATTGAATAACAGGTGTTCGCTCAATAATAAAATGCCCTGCTTTGAATCCAACCGGTCAACAGGCTCTATACAAACTCAGGGGTTCCCCAAAAGACACCCTCGACCAGAAAATCTCTGCCTGAAAGCGCCTTTTGTTAGTTCCGGCTTCGCATTACAAGCCCCGTATCACTCTACAGCTCCCCCTAAGAATCATAAAACGAAAACAGGGCAAGCTAAGGAGATAACCTGACAGAAAAATAAATTAACACCAATATTAATCGAACTGAGCACCAAATAAGAGCATAACATTATCAGCTGATACTGATACAAAACCGTCAGAAGCAAATAGTGAAATGTCGCAAATGGGCAATAAAGGTAGAGAAATCAGAACATCAAAAGCCTTAAAACAGCACATTATTACTTAATTGCAGCTTTCGAAAGGTTATGTTTGCACTCATGGTCAGGAATATCGTAGGGTAATAAAAGAATAAAAAATTGTATCTAACTACCGATTTTGAATTTGCAGACAACAAATAACAGAGTGTAGCGGGGCATAAAAACAGATGGAAAATTCAGCTTCCAGTGAGGCTTTTGTACGATTTGAGGGTGTTCAGAAAAGTTACGATGGAAAACTCCTTGTCGTTAAGGATTTGAACATTGATATTCCCCGCGGAGAGTTTTTAACAATGCTCGGGCCTTCCGGCTCAGGCAAAACCACTTCGCTGATGATGCTCGCTGGTTTCGAAACAGCTACCAAAGGCAATATCTATCTGAACGGTCAAACCATCAACAATGTAGCCCCTCATAAACGGGGTATCGGTATGGTTTTCCAGAACTACGCACTGTTTCCTCATATGACTGTTGCTGAGAATCTCGCCTTCCCTCTTCAGGTACGAAACATGGGTAAATCTGATATCGAAGAGCGGGTAAAAAGGGCCCTCGACATGGTCGAATTGGGCACTTTTGGAGATCGTCGTCCTGCTCAATTATCCGGAGGCCAGCAACAGCGTGTTGCGGTAGCCCGGGCATTGGTTTTTGAGCCAGAGCTTATCCTCATGGACGAACCTCTGGGTGCACTCGACAAAAACCTACGTGAACAGATGCAATACGAGATCAAACATATCCACGAACAACTGGGCGTCACTGTCGTTTATGTGACCCACGATCAATCAGAAGCATTAACGATGTCAAACCGCATCGCCGTCTTTAATGATGGAGTCATTCAACAGCTTGCCCCGCCTACCGAGCTATACGAAAAACCAACCAATTCTTTTGTTGCCCAGTTCATTGGTGAAAACAACAAACTGTCTGGCACTTTGAAATCGACACAAGGTGGCCTCTGTACTGTCCGCTTACCTACCGGGGAGGAAGTCACCGCTCTGGATATCAATACCGTTGGCCTTAATAAGGAAAGCACGTTGTCACTTCGTCCTGAACGAGTGTTTCTCGAACCAGTAGAGGGACAGTGTGACAACGTATTCAATGGCAAAGTTGAGGAAGTTATCTACCTTGGAGATCATAAACGTGTGCGTATGAACGTATGCGGGCATAACGATTTCATCGTAAAGGTTCCCAATTCTACTGATAACAAGGGACTGGAAGTTGGGGGAATAACCCCTATCGGCTGGTCGTCCAACGACTGTCGCGCGCTTGACCCGGCCTGACCAGATCAAAGCTGTCTATGTAAAATGATCCATCGCTGCTTGATGGGCACATAAAACAGCGCTTTATATAAAGAAAGCGCTATGTCACAAAGCCTGAGAGGAAATATCAAATGAAGAAATTTTCCAAACTATCGTCTGTCATAGCACTGGGTGCTGCGGTCTGTGTTTCTGCCGCAACTGCTGCAGAGCCACTGACAGTCGTATCCTGGGGTGGAGCATATACTAAGTCTCAACGCCTGGCCTACAGTGATCCTTTCACTGCTAAAACCGGTATCAAAATCGTTGATGAAGATAAATCAGGTAACGGCCTGGCAGGTCTTCGGGCACAGGTAGAAGCGGGAAATGTAACCTGGGATGTTCTCGATATACTCGAAGGTGATGCCATCCTGGCCTGTGACGAAGGTATTGCGCAAGAACTTGATTATGAAAAAGACCTGAATCCAGGTGCAGACGGCACACCTGTAATGGACGATTTTGTTGAGGGTTCACTCTCTGGCTGCTACGTGCCAACTATTGTTTATGCCACCCTGTTTTCATTCAACGACAAAGCATTTCCTGGTGAGAAACCCAGTACGATTGCCGACGTCTTTGACATTAAAAAATTCCCGGGTAAGCGGGCTCTTGAAAAGAAACCAGATGCGAACCTGGAATGGGCACTCGCCGCTGACGGTGTACCTTATGATGAGGTTTACAACGTTCTTGACACTCCCGAGGGTGTAGAGCGTGCTTTTGCTAAACTGGATACCATCAAAGATCAGATTATCTGGTGGGAAGCCGGTGCACAGCCACCACAGCTACTGGCTGATGAAGAAGTCGCTATCGCGTCTGCTTATAATGGCCGTATCTTTAACGCTCAGGTAGTTGAAAACCAGCCTTTCACTATCATTTGGGACGGTCAGTTGTACGAGCTTGACGGATATATCATTCCAAAAGGCGCGCCTCATAAAGAAGCAGCTATGGACTACCTGCGCTTCGCCACTGATACCCAGCGCCTTGCAGACCAGACTAAGTATATCTCCTACGGCCCTGCCCGTAAGTCTTCTGCACCTTTAGTTGATACGCATAAAGAAACCGGTGTGAAGATGGCTCCTCACATGCCAACCACTCCAGTAAACTTCCAGACTCCTATTAAAAAGGATGCGGAGTTCTGGGCTGATAACGGCGATGAGCTGCGCCAACGCTTTAATGCATGGTTAGTACAATAAGAAAGTAAATGGTAGGGCTCCACAGGGAGCCCTACAACTTTGTAAGTTGTTAATACTGATGACAATGCTGGTTTATAGATTAACCGGTCACAATTCAGTTTTTGGTCTGAGTTTGGATGATGGCTCAAACTACAGGCGGTTATTCGCTTTTACAGCCGCTATTTAATTCATCTATATAAAAGGGTTTGTATTCCTCATGATGACAAATACTGTTGAGGCCGAAGGCCAGTTAACCCCGGAAGAACAAAAACGCTTAACCGCAGATATGCATCGTTCCCTGCGCCGCAAGAAATTCCGGGCACTGTTTCTGGTAGCTCCACTGCTTATTTTCATTATGGTAACTTTTGTAGCCCCTATCATATCGATGCTATACCGCTCGGTTGATAACCCACAGGTACTCGAGTACATGCCAAACACCTCTGCTGCTTTGGCGGATTGGGATGGTCAGGAGATACCGGATGAAGCAACCTTTGCCGCATTAGTAAAAGACCTTGCTGAAGGTCGTAAAAACCATACCATTGGTAAAGCGGCAACCCGACTGAATTATGAAAGAAGTAAGATGCGTAGCCTGATAACAGGCACCGCACGAAAAGCCGGCCGGTTAAAGCCGCCGTATAAAGACAAGGTTATAAAAATAAAAGCTGGCTGGGCCGATATTGATACCTGGAAAATTATTAAACGGGAATCAAAAAGCCTGACAGCGTCTTACTACATCGCCGCCTTTGATATGGAAACAACACCTGACGGCGAAATCAAAATGTTACCTGAAAAGGAACGGGTCTATTTTAAAATGCTCTGGCGTACAGTCTGGATGTCAGTATTGATAACCCTGTTAACATTACTGCTGGGCTACCCCGTTTCCTATCTGTTGGCCTCACTGCCGATGAGAACAGCCAACACCCTTATGATACTTGTACTGCTCCCCTTCTGGACATCCTTGCTGGTACGAACCTCTTCATGGATAGCGCTGCTTCAGGGACAAGGTGTCATCAATGACATATTAGTGTGGTTTGGGTTAGTAAATGATGACAACCGACTCAGCATGATCTACAACGCCACAGGTACAGTAATCACAATGACACATATATTGTTGCCATTTATGATTCTGCCGCTTTACTCAGTGATGAAAACAATTCCACCCAGTTATATGCGCGCTGCCCGTTCATTAGGCGCAACACCGTTCACCGCTTTTTTCCGTGTTTATCTACCTCAATCCGTACCTGGTATATCGGCAGGAGCAATTCTGGTCTTCATCCTGGCAATCGGCTACTACATTACGCCTGCGCTGGTTGGTGGCCAGACAGGTCAGTTTATCGGCAACATGATTGCCTATCATATGCAGGGCTCACTTAACTGGGGCCTGGCTGCCGCACTGGGCGTCATACTCTTAGTGCTTGTAATGGGTATATACGCGCTTTATAGCCGTATTGTAGGCAATAACAATCAGATGACGTTGAGGTAACACCATGGCACTTCCATCTTATGCAGGGCCCCTGGAAACATTCTGGTACTACGCTTTTCGTGCTTTTTGTGGGTTAGTGTTTATTTTCCTGATTTCGCCACTGCTTATTATTATTCCATTGTCGTTTAATATTGAGCCCTATTTCAGTTTTACAGAAGGGATGCTGGCATTTGATCCTGATGCTTACTCAATGCGATGGTATGAGGAGTTTTTTACCAGCGAACGCTGGATGAATGCGATACAGAACACCTTTATTGTCGCTGTTTGTTCAACCATTCTGTCGATGATTTTAGGTACGCTGGCAGCCCTCGGACTGAGCCGTTCAGAACTGCCATTTAAAGGCCTGATCATGGGCTTGTTAATCTCCCCAATGATTGTTCCGCTGATCATATCAGCGGCAGGGATGTTCTTTTTCTATTCCTCCCTGGGAGTCTCACAAAGCTATTTTGGTTTGATTCTGGCGCATACTGCCTTAGGCACACCCTTCGTAGTGATTACCGTGACAGCAACACTCAGCGGCTTTGATCACAATCTGGTCAGAGCCGCCACCAGCTTAGGGGCAACACCCACTTATGCTTTCTTTAAAATTACTGTTCCGCTGATTATGACCGGTGTTATTTCCGGTGGCTTGTTTGCTTTGAT
>JAIBCZ010000002.1 GCA_024679645.1 Amphritea sp. | reverse complement strand
CGGCCAACGCCGTAACCTCCTGCGCTACCCATCCGCCGGTGCAAGACTCTGCCGTCGCAATACGCACCTGTTGATCAAGCGCATGCTTTGCCAACTCTTCGACCAGCGCTTTTATCTTTTCCATAAACAATCCAAATTCAGCATCTTGATTTTAAATTAAAGAGCCTATGCTCAAGCCCTGATCTCGTCAGCCCCTACCTCTTACAGTATAAAAATACTGCCCCTGTTTCTGTACTGGCCCTATATCTGTACTGGCCCTATTTCTTTAGGCAGATAAACCAGCCTTAATTGAGAGGTTATTAATGCACAATGATTATAGTGAACTATCGGCAATAAGGACTCAGACAAATGATGTACCTAAAAATACCCGCATGATCAGAGATTAAATATCAAGGTTATAGCACGGCAGTACACAAACAAATTAACGTTTAGTCAGCGGGAGAAGATACCTCCACTGCCCACCTTGTTCTCTAAGCTCTCAAAAAATAAATAGCACATAAGAATGGATTGTAACTTGTCTAACCTATACATCACTCTCTTAGGTTTTACCTCTCGCCCTTTCAACCACCTGGATCAACAACACATTGCTATTTATCCGGTATAACGATGCGCGCATCCGGCACCACGTCAGCCAATAAGCTTTGATATTTCAGTTTAGCTTCCTGTTCCCCATGAACAATCCGAATTTCATTCGGTTTATGCCGCATCCGCTTCACAAAGTTAACCAGATCTTTCTGGTCGGCATGCGCAGAATAGCCTCCAATCGTATGCACCGCAGCATTAATATCAATCCGTTCATCGTCCAGATAAACATAGCCGCCCTTAGGGCCATATTGCTGAATATCGCGACCCGGCGTACCTTTTTCCTGATAACCTACAAACAACACATCCGTCCGCGCATCAGGCAATAATGCTTTAAGATAATTCACCATTCGCCCACCGGCACACATACCACTGGCAGCAACAACAATTGACGAGCGACCACTTTGCTGTAGATAATTCACCAGTGTCATATGCTGCTGATGACTTTCAACTGTAATCAACTGATCAAAGGACAACGGATGCCTGCCAGCGCGTTTACGCTTCTGAGCCTCTGCATCCCATAGGTACTGCAATTCGCGGTAACATTCGGTAAATTTAGCCGCTAGCGGTGAATCGACAATTATATCTATCTGCTGCCAGTCACTCTGCTTGCTACTGTGGATAATACTTTCCAGCTCATACAATAACTCCTGCGTACGGCCGATACTGAAAGCAGGGATAAGCACAGTGCCAGAGTTCATCAGTGAACGCTCAATTATCTGCTTCAACAATAATCGACGCTGCTTACGGTTCTCATGCAATTTATCGCCGTAAGTACTTTCAATAACCAACCGATCAGCCCGCCAAGGAGATTTAGGGGCCGGCAACAGCGGCGCATAAGGCGCGCCCAAATCGCCCGAAAAGACTATGATTTCACCCTGATACTTAAACTCTAGATATGCAGACCCCAGAATATGCCCAGCAGGTTGATAACGCACCTTAAGCACCTGATTCACAACAGATTGCCCAAACGGAGTAGATAACCAGACACCATACTTCAATGGCACCAACATCTGTTCAAGCCTGTGAATAACTCTATCGATCAGCTGCTTATCACGGGTTACACCAAGTTTTAGTGCATCCTCAATCACCAAAGGCAGTAACCGAGCAGTGGCCTCTGAGGCATACACCGGCCCATCAAACCCCGCCGCCAGCAACCAGGGCAGACGCCCCACGTGGTCAATATGACAATGAGTAATAAACAACGCTTTAACAGTATCAATAGGAAAATCAATCTGCTGATTACTCAGTTCACGCTCAGCAGATTCCGCCCCCTGAAACAAACCGCAATCAATCAAGACACTGGTATCAGAACCCAACACCAGCTGATGACACGAACCGGTCACTCCAGTAACCGCCCCATGATGAAGAATAGAAACCATCAGAACACTCCTTGTTCCAAATTTAACTTTCAACGTTATCGTACCGTTACGATAACTGAATCATAGAATTTTATCTTTTGTTTTTTAACGGACGACGACCTTTCCCGAACAACGCACTTTCGGTAACAAGCCGCTGCCCTTACACCCTTCCGTAATCATCGTGCAACCGAACGATATCATCTTCACCCAAATAAGACCCCGTCTGAATCTCAATCAGTTCCAAGTCCACCTTACCCGGATTTTCAAGGCAGTGGACTTCACCTAATGGAATATAGGTCGACTGGTTTTCAGTCATCAGGGCAGTCACTTCCCCTATGGTGACCCTGGCAGTACCACTCACCACAATCCAATGCTCAGCACGGTGGTGATGCTTTTGTAGCGATAGCTTAGCCCCCGGCTTCATCGTAATACGTTTTACCTGGTAGCGCTCACCCATATCGATAGAGTCATACTTACCCCAAGGACGATACACCTCACGGTGCTGAACGGTTTCATTACGGCCAGTCGCTTTGATGTCTGCAACAATCTTTTTAACATCCTGAATGCGGCTTTTATCAGCCACCAATAAAGCATCAGGGGTATCAACAATGATTAAGTTATCCACACCCAGTGTTGTCACCAAACGATCAGAAGACATCACAAATGAGTCAGTAGTACTGTGGGCTATAATATCGCCAGCCAGCACATTACCGCCGGCGTCTTTATCTTTAATTCCCCAAAACCCAGCCCAACTACCCACATCACTCCAGCCAGCATCCAACGGTAACACAACGACCTGATTAGAGCCTTCAGCCGAACAAAGAGGTTCCATCACAGCATAATCAACCGACTCATCCGGACAAGCCTCGAACGCCTCAGCGTTTACACGGATAAAGTCCATATCCACAGCCGTATCCGCCATCGCCTTCTGACAAGCCGCTAGGATATCCGGACGAAACTTACCCAGCTCCTCTAAATAACGATCCGCACGAAACATAAACATGCCACTGTTCCAGTAATAACCGCCTTCAGACAAATAAGACTTAGCCTTCGTCAGGTTTGGCTTTTCCACAAACTCAGCAACCGGATAAGCTTCTGCCTTTTGCTGTTCAGACTGCCACCCGTTGGTATTGGCCTTTATATAGCCATAGCCGACTTCAGGATGCGTCGGCACAATTCCAAAAGTAACCAACACCCCCTCTTTTGCCAGAGATTCAGACTGAGCAATCACCTTTTGAAATATCTGCTCATCTTCAATCACATGATCAGCAGCTAGCACTAACAGACACTCACTACCCTGGCCTTTAGTGACAGCGTCTATCGCAGCCAAAGCAATCGCCGGTGCCGTATTTCGCCCTACTGGCTCAAGATAAATTGAGCAAGATTGATCTAGCAGTCGCATCTGCTCAGCTGCCAAGAAACGGTGTTCTTCATTACAGATCAAACTCACCTGAGCAACATTACCCAAACGCTTAACCGTCTCCTGCAACATCGAAAGGTCGCTATTGAGCGCCAAAAACTGCTTCGGATACTGAGTACGAGATAGAGGCCAAAGGCGAGTACCAGAGCCGCCAGCCATAATTACAGGGATCATACGGAGTATCCATTTTCGTTCATGAAATACCACTTAGAGTGGCGATGTACATCTTCAGCATCCAGAAGCTTAGGAAAATGGGATGAAAAAGGCCGCAGACGGATTATCACCCGCCTGTATCAGCCAATAGTTATGCTTCATAAGCAGTGCAGCAGATTATCAGTCTCAAATTATTACTATTATTTTTCAAACAGTTGCCCACTCTGCTCAAGTAACTGCGCCAGATGTGCCTGCCCCTTAAAGCTCTCTGCATACACTTTGCAGATCGCCTCAGTTCCGCTTGGCCGGGCAGCTAGCCAACCATTCTCAGTGACCAGCTTAATGCCGCCAATGGAAGCCCCATTACCCGGTGCCTCACTGAAACAATCAAGCACCTTATCACCTGCAAGAACATCAATGCCCAGGGTATCCGGGCGCAGAGCGGCAAAGCGATCCTTTTGTTCCTGAGTCGCCGGACTATCAACCCGCTGATAAACCGAACTGCCATACTGTTCGGTCAGTTCATGGTAGTACTGATGGGGTGTTTTGCCGGTAACAGCCATGATCTCAGCGGCCAGCAAGCAAAGAATGATGCCATCTTTATCCGTACTCCAGGGCTTACCATCAAAGGTCAGAAAACTTGCACCGGCACTCTCTTCGCCTGCAAATGCAACGGATCCCTCACTTAGTCCATCAACAAACCACTTAAAGCCCACCGGCACTTCGTAAAGCTTGCGCTTACGACCCGCGACAACTCGATCGATCATAGAGGAGGAGACCAGCGTCTTACCCACCATCAACTGTTCAGACCAGTCAGGTCGATGACTGAGCAGGTAATCGATACATACCGCCAGATAGTGGTTTGGATTCAGCAGCCCCTGGCTATCGACAATACCATGGCGATCCGCATCAGGATCATTACCAAATGCCAGATCAAACGAACTACTAACCGCCAGCAGATTGGCCATCGCGGCAGAACTAGAGCAATCCATACGAATTTTGCCATCATGATCCGGCGGCATAAACCCGAAATCCGGTGCCTGCGAGGTATTCACGATCTCCAGATCCAGTTGGTGACGCGCAGCTATTGCCTGCCATGCTGCAAGTGAAGCCCCCCCCATCGGATCAACCCCGATCTTCAGCTTCTTCGATTGCAGCACGGACATGTCGACCACAGAACCTAACTGCTCAACATATTCGGTAACAAAGTCATACCGTTCAACCTGACCCAGTGCGTGATTCAATGAAACACGCTTAACGTCTTGCAATTTATCCGTCAGCAAGGCATTGGCTCGCTGCTGAATCCAGTTGGTAATATCCGCAGCCGCAGGCCCACCATCAGGACTGTTGTACTTAATACCGCCATCTTCAGGCGGGTTATGGGACGGTGTAATAATCAAACCATCAGCCTGGCCTGCCGATCCACTCTGGTTATACTGGATAATCGCTCTGGAAACCAACGGTGTCGGCGTAAAGCCCTGCTCACTATCCACTTTAACCTGCACACCATTAGCCACCAGAACCTGCAACACAGAACCAAATGCTGGCACTGACAGGGCGTGGGTATCGATGCCGACATACATTGGGCCGGATATACCTTGCTGTTTTCTGAACTCAACCACTGCCTGGCTAATCGCCAGGATATGCTGCTCATTAAAGCTGTTTTTCAGCGCACTACCACGGTGGCCTGAAGTACCAAAAGACACCTGCTGCGCAGCTAAAGAGACATCTGGAACCTGCTGAAAATAAGCAGAGATAAGCGCGGGAATCTGAACCGACATACTAAATCCTTAATAAATAAACCGGAGTAAAGATTACCGGCTGCTCTAATACAGAGCAGTTAAACGAGAGCCTGTTTCTTTTCCCATACCAGGTATGGCGTACAATAGTATCTAAATCAACAAACTGAGGAACCATGACCTGAAACGTCTAGCATTCAGATAAAATTTCCAGCGATATACCAAAGATAGCCTCTGATGGCTCGAAGCCTCAAACAGATCATCATCCATAAAATAAATCAGTTGATCGACCAGATCTTGATTCAGCTCTACCCATCGTATCCAGGAAAATTAAGGTAACATACAAAACCAACTATACCCTGCTGTCTGGCAATGTTTCAGGGGTGGCCCCCAAAACAGCGAAAAACCTCTACACTTTAATTTCTTTATTTTAGTCTTATAAAAAATTAGATAACGTATTTTCACCAGCCTGAACTAAGGAAGTTGCGAATAAGTCCCACCGCTTGAGACAGTCTGCGGAACAACCTTCTCCGAGATAAGTCATGGATCATCAGCTCACTTTTGCCGATAGCGAGTTTAGTCAGAAACACAGAAAAACTGTTAAGAGATCTTTCTTGGACTTACTGATAAATTCAACCCTTGGAAGTGTCTGGAGGGGATCATTAAGCCACATTACCCCAAAACAGGGAATGGTCGTCGCCCATACACTCTCTCTTCAATGCTACGCATTCACTGCATGCAGAACTGGTACAGCCTGAGTGATCCAACAATGGACGATGCGTTATATGAAATTGCTCAATGCGCCTATTTGCTGATTTATCCCTGGACAAAACAATTCCTGACCTCACTACCATCATGAACTTCCGTCACCTTCTGGAACGTAAGAGGTTGTCTCGCAAGCTATTCAATGAGGCTAGCCTGTGGCTGTCAGATTCTGGGATCTTATTAAAAGAAGATACATTGGTTGATACAACCATCATTGAAGCCCCCACATCTACCCAAAACAAAACAAAACAAAACAAAACAAAACAATTGAGCATAATCCTGAATTAACCAGACCAAGAAGGGAAATGAGTGCCATTTTGGGATGAAAGCTCATACCGGTGTTGATGCCCGTACAGGCATCACTCATAGCTTCACCACGACGGCGGCCAATGAGCATGATCTTAATCAAGCAGGTAATTTGCTGCATGGTATATTTTTGCTGATGCAGGTTACAGGGGGGGGGGCAGAAAAGCATAAGGAGCTAAGGCGAGTCAAAGCTGACTGGCATATTGCTGAGAGACCAGGAACGATTCGGACACTCAAGCAACACCCGAGGATCAATAAAACTTAAATCAAGACAGAATATTTGAAGGCCAGTATCCGAGCGAAAGTAGAGCACCCGTTTCGGATTATCACATGCCAGTTTGGTTTTGTGGAAGCCCGCTATCGTGGCTTGAAGAAAAACGATAGTAAATTAGCCATGTTATTCGCTCTGCCAACATTGTACGAGTCGATCAGATGTTAAGAGCATAGGGTTAATCCGTCTGAATGCTGAGAAACCAGCATTCAGACATAGAAATCAGAGGAATTTTCAGCTTCTAGCTCGGGACTTAAGACAAAACAACGAAGTTAGGCTACTTTTGGTAACTTAATCGCAGGTTCCCTAGAGAAGATTACGGACACCGGGGCTATATTGCCTATAGATTTGTTGAGAAAGACCACTGGAGCAAAACCAGTTTTATCGAACGTTGTTAGCGATTAACTTAACAAGTAAACAGAAGCTCGCATCAAAAAACGAACTCGTCGTTCATCTAAACGCCGAAACCAATGGTAACGTAACCTTAATAAAGGCCAAAACGGAAGAGCTACTATACCTGTTGCGACCTAACACCCGAGCAAGACGTTTGACTGAAGCCCGAATACAACACAAATTTTACATGTCCGCATTTTCCGGCTTCGACTTTTCCCGGCACGCCTCCTACAAAAGAAAAAGAGTCAGTAGTCCGCTCCAGCCTGGCCCCTTACCCCCAAGCTTCAGATTTATCAGCACAAACGATAAAGAACGGGTTCAGCAAGGTCTCCGGTCTTGTGTTGTAAAGCAAAGGGGTCAATTCAGGGTACTGCAAAACCTTACCACCCGCTGCTGTTACAACAGCATGTGCGGCAGCGGTATCCCATTCGCTGGTCAAACCCAGACGCGGATACAAATCAGCAACGCCTTCAGCAACGAGACAAAGCTTAAGGGAACTGCCCATTGAGACCACTTCAGTTGCCGGCAGACCTTTTACAAAAGCTTTAAACTCATCAGACTGGTGTGAACGACTTCCAACAACACGCCAAACCGCGCCATCAGCTGGAATACCAGACACCTGGATAGGCTTAACCTGGCCACTTTTCTCTTTGAAAGCGCCCTCTGCATCACCCCAGTAAGCCACCTCAAGGGCAGGCGCATAGACCACCCCAAATACCGCCTTACCCTGATCAATCAGAGCAATATTGACGGTAAACTCACCATTCTTTTTAATAAACTCTTTGGTGCCATCCAATGGATCAATCAGCCAATATGTCTGCCATGTCATGCGATCCAGATGCTCATCTGCACCCGACTCTTCAGACAACACAGGAATCTCTGGCGTCAATTTATTTAGCGCATCAACAATACAATGGTGAGATGCTAAATCAGCTTCAGTTAGCGGGCTTTCGTCGTTTTTCTCATAGATAGCAAAATCACGCTGATAAATTTCCATGATGGCAGCGCCAGCTTGTTTAGCCAGGTCGATAATATCTTGATTATTGAACATGATGTCCTTTTCACTCTAAAAAATTAAATTTTAAAAACTCCAGAATTGCGGAATCAGAGACAGCGATACCACACCGGCAGTTATACTAAGCGGCATTCCTAAACGGGCATAATCGGTAAAACGATACCCTCCAGGCCCGTATACCATCAAATTAGTCTGATAACCCAATGGTGTTATAAAACTGGCAGAAGCCGCAAACATAATCGCAATAACAAACGGCATATAGCTCACACCCAATTGATCAGCCAAAGCCATAGCGACCGGAAACATAAGCACTGCAGCAGCATTATTGGTGATTAATTCAGTGAATATCACGGTTATCAGGTACATTAAAATCAGCACCTGCCAGGGACTTATACCATCAAAAAACAGCAACCCATTTGCTATCATGCTGGCATTTCCCGTTTTCACCATAGCCGCACCCAGTGCAAATGAGGACGCAATCACCACCAGCACAGACAGATCAACATTACGACGGGCCTTGGATACAGACACACACCGGCTTGCCAACATAACCCCCGCAGCAACAAGGGAGGCCTCTAGAATTGATAACACACCTGACGCACTCACTAGCACCATCAAAAGCAGTGTCCCGATGGCAACAGGCGCTTTGGCAAAATCAGGCGGGGTCGATTCATTCAGCGCACTCACCAAGAGAAAATCTCTTCGCGAACGATACTGACTCACGAAATCATCACTGGCTTCCAATAATAACGTATCACCCGTTTGAAGCTGAATATCACCTATCTTGCCATCCAGACGATGGCCTTGCCGACAAACGGATAAAATAGCCGCCCGAAAACGACTTCGAAACCGAGATTCTCTAACAGTCTGATCCAGACCAAAAAACTCAGGACCAACCACTGCCTCTACCAGACAGCGTTCCTGCAAAGCGATATCCAGCTTGTCCACATCATCATGCGTAGGCACTAGCCCCCGCACCCCTCGAAGCTCACGGGCGCTTTCCGCAGCACCGATAAACACCAGCACATCATCGGCTTCCAGAACGATATCAGGCGATACCGCCGTTATTAACTGCTCTCTCCTTTTAATATCAACAAGGTAACCATAGGTAAGATGTCTTAAGCCCGCCTGAGCAACAGTTTTCCCAACGATAGGGCCCGCAGGATTTACAATGAGTTCAACAACATATTCTCGAGCCGACTCAAGCTGTTCAACCACACCTTTTCTGTCTGGCAACAAAACAGGCGCCAACAGAACAATCATGCCTCCCCCTATTAACAGCACCGGCACGCCAACCCACGCCAGATCAAACATCCCCAGCGCGACTCCTGTCTCCGCCTGCAGCAAACCATCAACCACCAGATTAGTGCTAGTACCAATCAGAGTGCAGGTTCCGCCAAGAATAGCAGCGTAACTCAAAGGTAAGAGAAGCTTAGAAACTGGAATTTTAATGCGTCTCGCCCATTCCTGAACCGCTGGAATAAACATCGCCACTACTGCGGTATTATTCATAAAAGCGCTTAATAGCGCCGACGGCATTAGCACCCTAAACAATGATCGCCTCTCAGTATCGGGTAAACCAAGTAACAGTTGACCGATCCAACGAACCGCACCGGTCTCTTTAAGACCAGCAGCAATAACGTAGAAAGCAGCAATAGTAATCACACCAGGGTTTGAAAAACCCACCAGCGCTTCAGAAGGTGAAAGTACTTTAAAGATAATTAACACGCCCATCGCTGCCATTAGCACCATATCGGCGGCGATATGACTAAAAACCAGCAGCATCAGTACCGAAACGAGAACAAAGAGTGTTAATCCGGCTGAAAAATCCATATTTCGACTTATTTAATTAGTGTCATTCAAACTTGAAAGAGATCTCACAGCAAGCCAATCGAGACACATTATGTTTAACAAAGAATATTTGTCAGCATACCGTTAATTTTGTATGATCTCAATTCTTATACAGGACATTCAGAATGAGCGGTAAGCGTCTTTCGCCAAAAGAACTAGACAAGCTAAGAAAAGAAGCGGTACAGCTGCGTCTTAGCGGAGAAACGCTTGCCACCATAAAACAAAAGACCGGACTTTCTAATCCAACTATAATCTCAGCCCATAAATGTTTTATAGAAGGCGGCTGGAAAGCGGTTAACACCGGCAAACGCGGACGCCCTAAAACGCAACAGTCCGGCCCCGGCTCTCAAAATAACTGCCTTGAATTTATGCTTTCAAGCCCGCCTGCAGAGAACACACTCTGGAGCACCCAGCAGGTTCAGGAGTGGTTTAGTATTCACCACCATGAGCTATCAGCTAAAACGATCAATCGGTACCTAAAGGACTGGGGGATCACTGTTCCGACAGCACATCAAAAAATAAAAACCGTTAAAGAGTGGCTATTACAGCATCACCCCGAACTTAATGGCAACGATAATGATGCAACCGGCAAAGCGCTTAAAGCCAGGATATTTAAAGGTAAAGTACTTAAAGGGGGTATGTCCTCTCTATCACATTCTGCAGAACAGAAAGAAGCAGGACTGAACGGTTACTTTATCTACGCTCAGGATTTCAGAGGCAAACTATACTGGCTTGCAACTAGCAGCAAACCGGATAGCAAAAGCATACTTCGCTTTCTTGAATTACTGAGCAATCAGGTAAAGTCGGACATAGTCCTTTCTTTTCATAGCAGCCCCTTAACAAAGCTCACTGATATTCAACAATGGCTGGCTAATCAGTCAAAGCTTACCCTGTTGACTTATGCTACATCAATACACAGTACCCAGACGGAACAACCTCCGCAAAAGGGTGAAAACGTTTCAACTCAGGCACATGTGAGGACCACGATGTCACTAACACATTTACAGAGACTGGAAGCAGAAAGCATTCAAATAATGCGCGAAGTAGCTTCCAAAGCAGACAATCCAGTCATGATGTATTCCATCGGCAAGGACAGCGCCGTGATGTTACATCTGGCGATGAAAGCTTTTCATCCTTCGAAGCCTCCCTTCCCTCTTCTGCACGTAGATACTGGCTGGAAGTTCCGCGAGATGTACACTTTCCGCGATGAGCTGGTTAAAAACCTGGGTGTCGAGCTGATCACCTACAAGAACCCGGAAGGGGTTGAGAAAGATATAAATCCATTCACCCACGGTTCGGCTCTTCATACCGACATTATGAAAACAGAAGGCCTGAAGCAGGCGTTGAATAAATACAAATTTGATGTCGCCTTCGGCGGCGCTCGTCGTGATGAAGAAAAATCTCGAGCTAAAGAACGTATATTCTCCTTCCGCACCTCTAATCACCGTTGGGACCCGAAAAACCAACGCCCTGAGTTGTGGAAAAACTACAACGCCAACAAGCGCCCTGGCGAATCAATTCGGGCATTCCCTATATCTAACTGGACTGAATTGGATATCTGGCAATATATCTATCTGGAACAGATCCCCATTGTACCGCTCTACCTTGCAGCAGAGCGTCCAGTAGTTGAACGGGATGGTACGCTAATCATGGTGGATGATGAGCGCATGCCTCTATTGCCAAATGAAGTGCCCATGATGAAGAACGTTCGTTTCAGAACCCTGGGCTGCTACCCGCTCACCGGTGCCGTTGAATCTGACGCCGACACCTTGCCAGCCATCATTCAAGAGATGCTGCTAACGAAAACATCTGAACGTCAGGGCCGGATGATCGACCACGATTCCGCCGCATCCATGGAGAAGAAAAAGCAGGAGGGCTACTTCTAATGGCACATTCATCAGACCTGATATCCGAAGATATCGTCCAATACCTAAAAGACCACGAACAGAAAAGCCTGCTACGCTTCATCACCTGCGGCAGCGTGGATGACGGTAAAAGCACTCTGATTGGGCGGCTGCTGTACGAATCAAAGCTTCTCTTTGAAGACCAGCTTGCAGCGGTAGAATCTGAATCGAAAAAGTTTGGCACCCAGGGTGACAATATCGACTTTGCTCTACTGGTTGACGGCTTAGCCGCCGAACGGGAACAGGGCATCACCATAGATGTTGCCTACCGCTTCTTCTCAACCGATAAGCGTAAATTTATCGTTGCCGACACCCCCGGGCATGAGCAATACACCCGCAACATGGTTACCGGCGCATCCACAGCTGACGTAGCAATTCTGATGGTAGATGCCCGCCGCGGCATCCTTACCCAGACTCGCCGTCATAGTTACCTGGCATCCTTGATCGGTATCCCTCATGTTGTAGTTGCCATCAACAAGATGGATCTGGTCGATTACTCAGAAAGCACCTTCAACAAGATAAAAGAAGACTATATCGAATTTGCAAAGCAGATCGGTATTACGAAGATCACTTTTATTCCAATGTCTGCACTGGCCGGTGACAACATCACCGAGCCAAGTAACAACATGACCTGGTACCACGGCACTACACTGATGGGCTACCTGGAAACGGTTCAGGTTGATGATGAACTCATGCAGAAAGAACCATTCCGCATGGCAGTTCAGTGGGTTAACAGGCCAAACCTGGACTTCCGGGGTTTCTCGGGGCAGCTTGCCAGTGGTGTTATCAAACCGGGTGACAAGATTCGCGCACTGCCCTCTGGAAAAGAGAGCACCGTTGCTACCATCTCAACCTATGATGGCAACCTTCCTCAGGCAGTAGCAGGTCAGTCTATTACCCTGACACTGAATGACGAGATCGACATCTCTCGCGGCGATATGATCACCTCAGCCGAACATCCTGCCTCTATCGGTAAACAGTTCGAGACGACTATCATCTGGATGCACGAAGAAGCACTGATGCCAGGTCGTACTTACTTGATGCAGATCGGCACCAAAACTGTCACCGCCTCAATCACTGATATCAAGCATCAGGTGAACGTCAATACGATGGAGCACCTGGCGGCCAAGAAACTAGACCTGAACGGGATAGGCGAATGCAATATCAGCATTGACCAGGAGATAGCCTTCGATTCCTATAAAGCCAACCGTGATACTGGTAGCTTTATACTGATCGATCGGATGACCAATAACACAGTCGGCGCTGGCCTGATAAACTTTGAACTTCGCAGAAGTACAAACATTACCGTTCAACATACTGAAGTGAATAAAGAAGTACGGGCAACACTAAAAAGCCAGAAGCCTTGCGTGATCTGGTTTACCGGACTCTCCGGTTCAGGCAAATCTACCATCGCTGATCTGGTGGAGCAAAAACTACTGGCCTCTGGACACCATACCTACCTGTTGGATGGTGACAATGTCCGCCACGGTCTGAACAAAGACCTGGGATTCACCGATCAAGACCGAGTAGAAAATATCCGTCGAATCTCAGAAGTGTCGAAGCTAATGGTTGATGCTGGTCTGATCGTACTTTCATCCTTCATTTCACCCTTCCGGGCTGAAAGAAAGATGGCCAGAGATATGTTGGAAGAGGGAGAGTTTATTGAAATCTATGTAAACACCCCGCTTGAAGTCGCAGAAAACCGGGATGTCAAAGGCCTTTATAAGAAAGCACGCCGCGGAGAATTGAAAAATTTCACCGGCATTGACTCGCCTTACGAAGTACCCCAGGCTCCGGAGCTCGACCTTAAAACAGTAGAGATGACACCTGAACAGGCCGCCGACAAAGTCATCGAACTTCTTAAATCTAAGCAGATGATTTAGGGGCTGGGACCTGAAATAAATCTAAAATCGCCGCGAGGGCTCGCTACCTATAAAACCTAGCTATGCAATTCTGAGAGGTTGTTCACAACTTGATTGTACTAGACGCTGCTGGTTACGAAACCAGCAGCATCAATCAAACAAGCGAACAGCCATACATAAGAAGGCTAATTGCAAAAAAGCATCTTGAAGAAGCTATACCTGTCATAGAGCTGGCCCAATTTTATGAAGTATCTGACGATGGCTATTAAGGTAACGAGTGGTTTTACCCTGTTACCCCGAACACGGATAACATCACCCTCAAGAGCTATACTTACCTATTTCTATCCTTACTTCGTTCTTATACTTGGAACATCTTTTTCCCACGAACCCAACAATCCTCAATTTGTTACCTGAGGTCCAATTCGACCATTTCAGACAAAGTAAAATCTAACGTTTCTTGTTCGACAGTCTTGCGCTTCTTTTGCTCTTGACGATAGCGGTTTAGTAACTGATTTGGTAACCTGCATGGCGTGTTTGAAACGCCTTACTGAACATCACCGCCTCGTTAATGCGCGGTTAAGTGCTTAGGCTAGCTGGACACTACAATCATAGTGTTTACCTCTCAAACCAAAACTACAATTTTGAATTATTCAGCAGTTACTATTTAGTCCCATAGAAATAAAAAACTAATCATCCAAACCTAACCACTCGTTTTATAGCGGTAGAATAGACAGATAATGAGCAAAAACACAGCGACCGCAAAGGCCAACAAACCCGAACACACCCCGATGATGCAGCAGTATCTGAAAATCAAAGCTGAACATCCTGATCAGCTGGTTTTTTATCGGATGGGTGATTTCTATGAGCTGTTTTTTGATGATGCTAAGAAAGCGTCTCAACTACTGGATATTTCGCTAACAGCTAGAGGGAAGTCAGGTGGTGATCCTATTCCGATGGCCGGTATTCCTTACCATTCTGCTGATGGTTATATTGCTAAAATTGTCCGTGCAGGCGAATCAGTCGCTATCTGTGAGCAGGTCGGCGACCCAGCCACCAGTAAAGGACCGGTTGAGCGCAAGGTCATGCGCATTGTCACGCCGGGCACACTCAGCGACGAGGCCTTGCTTGATGAGCGCAGTGACAGCCTTCTCATCGCTGTTAATACTAATTTACAACACTACGGTATCGCCATTGTCGATATCAGCACCGGGCGCTTCAGCCTGCTTGAGATTCAAGGCGAAGAAGCGCTTCATGGTGAACTGGAACGGCTTAAACCTGCCGAAGTGCTATTCAACGATGCGCACTCACTATCGGAACAATTAAAAGTCTATAAAGGACTTCGTCCCCAGGCACCCTGGAATTTTGAGCTGGAAACCGCTGAACGCCTGCTTTGCCAGCAGTTTCACACAAAAGATCTGACCGGATTCGGGTGTGATCATCTACCCGTTGCTCTGGGCGCTGCAGGGTGCTTGCTGCAATACGCCAAGGACACCCAGCGCACCTCTCTGCCCCATATTCGCCGCTTAACCCTGGAACAACGAGATGAAAGCGTCATCCTTGATGCTGCTACCCGGAAAAACCTTGAAATAGATATAAACCTGGCAGGAGGCCGGGATAATACCCTGGCGTCTGTGATCGATAAAACAGCCACGCCGATGGGCAGCCGGATGCTACGTCGTTGGCTTAATCGCCCCCTGCGCTGTTTAAACACACTGACATCAAGGCAGGAAGCACTGCAGTGGCTAATCAGTGATTATCGCTTTGAACAACTTTCACCCTCTCTTAAACAGATCGGTGATATTGAACGAGTACTGGCACGGGTAGCGCTCCGTTCTGCACGCCCTCGTGATCTGGAACGACTTAAAAATGCCTTTCAGGTTTTACCTGAGCTACAAGATCTATTAGACACAGCGCAGGCACCTCTTCTCAATAGCCTCAAAGAAACGGCTCGCACCTTCCCAGAGCTAAGCGACCTGTTAACTAAGGCTATTGTTGAAAATCCTCCTGTCGTCATTCGCGATGGCGGGGTCATAGCAAACGGCTACGATGCTGAACTGGATGAACTGAGAGGCCTGAGCGAAAATGCCGGCGCTTACCTGGTAGAGCTTGAAACCCGGGAGCGAGAGCGCACCGGGATAGCCACACTTAAAGTAGGCTACAACCGTGTGCATGGTTATTTCATCGAAATTGGCAAAGCCCAAAACGCTGAAATACCCGCAGACTATATCCGCCGTCAAACCCTGAAAAATGCTGAACGCTATATCACGCCTGAACTCAAAGAGTTTGAAGACAAAGCCCTCAGCGCTAAGAGCAGAGCACTGGGACGCGAGAAAGCGCTTTATGAAGCATTAGTAGAAACCCTTGCCGCCCAACTGGCCGACTTACAGGACAGTGCCGCAGCCCTTGCGGAACTTGATGTACTGGCCAATCTGGCCGAACGTGCCGATAGTCTTGATTATGTCGCACCCACACTCACCGAAGCACCGTCAATTAACATTACCTCTGGTCGTCACCCGGTGGTTGAAGATGTGTTGGATGATCCCTTTGTCGCCAATAGCCTAAGCCTGTCGCCTGAACGACAAATGTTGATTATCACAGGCCCCAACATGGGCGGTAAATCGACCTATATGCGCCAGGCAGCCCTGATCACTTTGTTGGCTCACATCGGCAGTTACGTGCCGGCACAAGCCGCATCCATCGGACTGGTAGACCGTATTTTCACCCGCATGGGATCTTCCGATGATCTGGCTGGCGGACGCTCTACCTTTATGGTGGAGATGACTGAAACCGCCAATATTTTGCACAACGCCACTGAACAAAGCCTGGTCTTGATGGATGAGGTTGGCCGAGGTACCAGTACCTTCGACGGCCTGTCGCTAGCCTGGTCCGCCGCTGAATATCTGGCCAATGATGTCAAAGCGATGACCCTGTTTGCCACCCATTATTTTGAGCTCACTGTGCTACCAGAACTATGCCAGGGAGTCTTTAATGTACACCTGACCGCAATGGAACATCAGGACCATATCGTCTTTATGCATGAAGTTCAGGAAGGTCCTGCCAGCCAGAGCTATGGCCTTCAGGTAGCCCAGCTGGCGGGGGTTCCGGAACACGTTATTCTCCGGGCCAGACAAAAGCTGATACAGTTGGAAGAAGATACCGGACAGGCCGAACAACGCCGCCAGCCCCCTCCTGTCCAGGATGATCTGTTCGTCGCGCCCAAGCCCCACCCGGCTCTGGAGCAACTGAAAGCCCTTGATCCCGATAACCTGACACCCAGACAGGCACTGGATCTGGTCTACAGCCTAAAGAAGACTGCAGAAAGACGCTAAAACCAGTAAAAAAAAAGGCTGTGGATATTAATCTATCCACAGCCTTTTTTACTTACAAACTTAAACTATTCTTTAAGCAGATCTTCGCCACTCAGGCCGTTACGCTCAACAATTTCACGCAATTTACGTAGCGCTTCTACCTGAATCTGACGTACTCGCTCCCGGGTCAGACCGATCTCTTTACCCACCTCTTCAAGGGTACTCATCTCATACCCCCGCAATCCAAACCGGCGGGACAGAACCTCCGAATGCTTCTCAGGTAATAAACTCAACCAGTTTTCAAGGTTGCCGCTAATATTGGATTTTTGCAGCAACGTCTCAGGATCTGACGACTCTTCATCGGCAATCGTTTCCAACAGCATTTTGTCAGAATCTTTACCCACAGGGACATCTACCGAGGTAACCCGCTCATTCAGGCCGAACATCTTTTCGACATTTTCCACCGGCTTATCTACCGCATCAGCGATCTCTTCAACCGTTGGCTCATGATCAAGTTTCTGCGCCAGCTCAAGGGCAGCACGCAGATATACATTGAGCTCTTTCACAACATGAATGGGTAAACGAATTGTCCGGGTCTGATTCATAATTGCCCGTTCAATCGTCTGGCGTATCCACCAGGTAGCGTAAGTAGAGAAACGAAAACCCCGCTCAGGGTCGAATTTTTCTACCGCTCTAATCAGCCCGAGGTTGCCCTCTTCAATAAGATCTAGCAGCGTGAGCCCGCGATTGATGTAACGACGGGCAATTTTTACCACCAGACGTAAATTACTTTCAATCATACGCTTACGGGACGCTTCATCCCCTTTCAAGGCCCGACGAGAGAAGTAAACCTCCTCCTCCGCAGTCAGCAGCGGTGAGAAGCCTATCTCATTCAGATACAGCTGTGTGGCGTCCAGAGACTTAGCGTTGAGCAGGTCATTATGAGCCATACTGCCCTTGCCGCGTCCGCTATTTAAAAAGGCAGGATCTGCGCCTGGTTTGGCTTTCGCTGTTTCCTTTGCATCTGAATCAACCGCTACCTGATCCAGGTCCTGCTCGCTATTTTCTACATTTTCCATTGCGATAACCCCGTGTAACCTTTTTCTTATATTCTTATTAGTTACAGATTTTTACAATTAATGATATGTTTATCGTTTACGCGGCAGATACTTCATTGGATCCACAGGTTGGCCATCTTTACGGATCTCAAAATGCAGCATTGTACGGGCAGCTCCACTGCTGCCTATCTCAGCAATTTTGTCGCCTATTTTTACCATATCATTTTCTTTTACATGAATGCGACTGTTATGAGCATAAGCACTCAGGTATTTCTGATTGTGATTGATAATGACAAGCTTTCCGTATCCAAGCAAACCACTACCTGCATACACCACTTTGCCTGCTTCAGCCGCGCGTACCGGGTCGCCCTTAGCCCCCGCAAAATTTATCCCCTTGTTCACTTTCCCGCGACTGCTATAACCTTGAATAATCTTACCCGACACCGGCCAACGCCAGCTCAGAGCCCGGTTAGTCGAAGATGTTGCTTTTTTACGAACGGGAGCTGCCTGTCTGACGGCGACAGGCTTAGCTTGAGTGACCGACTTCGCTGGCTTTTGAGTAACGACTGGTTTCTGCGCTGGAACCGTTTTCTTAGGATATGACTTAGCAGGAGCGCTTGACGCTACGGCTCGGGGGGAAGCTGTAGTTTTTAGTTTTAATGTTTGACCCGGATAGATTTCATAGCGATTACTGATGCCATTACTGTGGGCCAGCTGACGAAAATCCAAACCGTAACGAAAAGCAATGGAGTAAAGCGTATCCCCCCTTCTCACTCGATACTGATCAGGACGGGACTGGCTCGAGACAATTTTTACCGGCTGGCGGCCGCCGATGGAGCGATCGTCCACAGGAGAATAGAGACTATTGGAGCTACAGGCAGACAATATCAGGGTACCGACAATCACTGCCGCTACTTTGATGCAATCTGCAACTGCTCTCACCATAGTTTATCCTTTAGCTGCCTGAAAGCGCTCCATCACTACGATAATCGCTATACCGCCCAGCATCAAGGCAGCGGCTAAAAGCATATAAGAGGGACTGCCGGTTATACTCTCAAAGTGCCAGGGGAGAATATTTTCCTGCTGCAGAGGCACTTGCTCACCATGTCGGTTAAGCGTGTAAGCCAGGGTATATTTCCAGGGCCAGACCTTATTCAGCGAACCCAGCATAAAACCGGCAAGAAGCGCCAGCGTCATCTGATGATAACGACTAAACATCCAGCTCAGTAGACGAGAGAAACTCATAATGCCTACCACACAGCCCAGCATGAACAGACCTATCAACTGCAGATCAACACCTTTCACTGCGGCAAGAATATGAGCATACATACCCAGCAGTAAAAGAATAAAACTACCGGAAATACCCGGTAGAATCATGGCACATATAGCTATTGCACCCGAAATAAACACCATCAAGGCTGTAGGCTCAACACTAACAGGCGCAATACTGGTCACCAGGTACGCCACCAAAGTGCCTAATATAAAGCTACAGACCAGATTAAGATCCCATTTTTCGATGTGACTCATGACCAACCACACCGATGCCAGGATCAAACCGAAGAAAAATGACCAAAGAAGAATCGGATGATTCGCCAGCAGGAAAAGCACCCCGCCTGCGATAGTGGCAATACTGGCGATAATCCCCGCTAACAACACAATGAGAAAATTGCCATTCACCTGACGCCAGAAAACCTTAGGCCCCTCGGCAAACAAGACTTTTAATGCGGCTAAATTGAAGCTCTTAATGGTATTAATCAGCTCTTCATATATTCCGGTTATAAAAGCGATAGTGCCACCAGAAACACCGGGAACCACATCGGCAGCCCCCATCATCACCCCTTTGAAGAACAAGGCAATATATTGCTGCATTGTACGCTTAGTATTCATTCAATATTCCGTTACATCTATCAGTTCAGCGTACCGTACCGCTTAACAGCGGCACAAACTTAACCCCTTCAAGAACCGAGGTTTCATATTCTGTTTCTGTGACCCTGATAACCAGTTTAAGTTGCTGATTTTGGCTGCCACCAACAGGAATTACCAGACGACCACCCACAGACAACTGAGCCAATAACTCTGAAGGAACCTCCTCAGGCGCCGCAGTCACCATAATGCCATCGAAAGGCCCTCTGTCAGGCCACCCCATTCCCCCATCACTATGCTGTAACGAAATATTTCTGATTTTAAGCAAAGAAAATCGCTGTCGCGCCTTATCCTGTAACGGTTTTATACGCTCAACACTGAACACTTTATCGACCAACTGGGCAAGTATTGTGGTCTGATAACCGGAACCGGTACCCACTTCAAGCACCCGTTCGACAGGCCCTTCAGCGAGTAAAATCTCGGTCATTCGGGCGACAATATAGGGTTGTGAGATTGTCTGATTAAAACCGATAGGCAGTGCCGTATCTTCATAAGCCCGGTGAGACAAGGCCTCATCAATAAATATATGACGGGGTGTACCCGCCACCACATCCAGCACCTGCTGATCAGTAATTCCCTGATCCTTTAGCCGCTGCACCAACCTGCTGCGGGTACGCTGGGAAGTCATCCCAATCCCCTGCAACTGCAACTTATTCACGTTAACTCCTCAAGCCAGTTACCCAGGTTATCCATTCCAGAATACTGAGTCATATCAATATTTATCGGTGTAATTGAAACATAACCGGATTTAACCGCAAAAAAATCAGTACCCGGGCCACAATCTTCGGCCGCGCCGACACCTGAGATCCAGTAGCGAACCGCTCCTCTGGGATCAATCGACTCGACCGGCGCATCTGCCAGTGAACGATGCCCTAAGCGAGTTACATGAATCCCTTTAATCTGATCCAGAGGAAGATCTGGCACATTTATATTCAACACAGTGCGCGGAGCCAGAATCAACGTACGGATATCTTTTACCAGCTGCCTGACAACTTCCGCTGCAGCATCATAGTGCTGAGGATTGCTACTAACCGACGAAACAGCAATCGGTGGCAATTCAAGGTGGCGCCCTTCCATCGCGGCCGCAACCGTTCCGGAATAAATAACATCATCGCCAAGATTTCCGCCACAATTGATTCCGGACACGACCATATCAGGCGCAGCATTAAAGACAGCAGAGGTCCCCAAATGAACACAATCGGTCGGGGTACCATTGATACCTATAAAACCATTTTTATGATGGTGAGCTTCCAAAGGGCGATCAAGGGTTAGCGAGTTGCTGGCGCCGCTACGGTTTCGATCAGGTGCGACAACATCCAGTTCAGCATCCTGTCCCAGCACTCTTGCCAGAACTTCCAGCCCTGGCGCATGAACTCCATCATCATTCGATAACAGAAGCCTCATTATTCTACCTCCACTTCCTTAGGACCTGCAGCTGAGTTCACTTGTACCAACTCACGTAATACGCTTGTGGCAAAGCTACCTGCCGGAAGATCAAACGACACTACAAACTGATCTTCAGTCTCTTTTTCAACAACCAGATTACCGGGCAACAATCGAGCCGAGCGTCGCTCCTGATTCAGACCCAAACGTTCCAAACCCTCCAACTGCTCCTGCCATTCCTGCAGCTGCCCGGTTTCCCACTCGGCTGCGACATCGGTACAGATTGAACGCCCCCGCCCCCACATGGCTGCCGTCAGATGTAATTCACCATTTAATAAACGCGGCAAAATAGTGTCATCTTCAGGATCATAGACAAAACAACTCTGGCTGCCATTGATCATCAGCACATCACCGGCCATAGGCACAGCATAAAACGCTTGCCCGATACGCTGCGAGACTAGTTGGTTAAACATAAATGAGCGCACTGCTGATATATAAAGGCCTTTCTTATGCCGCTGCCGCTCTTTCAATTTACCAGCTATCAAAGCGGCACCTTTGGTCAGATTACCCTGATGATGTCCAAAGCGTTGTTCACCAAAATAATTAGGCACGCCCTCTTTGATTTGCTCGGCTCTGCTTAACAGCGCGTCAGCTTCTGTTACCTGTCGCAGGCGAATCTGAAACCGATTCCCGGTAAGACTTCCCAAACGTAGTTTACGGGTATGCTTGACCGCTTTAAGCACTTTAATTGTATCGGTTTCAAACAATGACCAGGTAAGCGGTGAGCGCCCCGGCAGATGTACGCTAAACCATTGTTCAGTCACGGCATGGCGATCTTTTTTGCCGGCATAGCCCACTTCACGAGGGCTGACCTGACAGAAATGCGCTAACTGACGCGCAACCCAGTCAGTATTCTCACCGGTTTTGCGGATATATAAAAAAACATGGTCACCGCTACCTTCAGGCTCAAATGACAGATCTTCAGTGACTCTGAAGTCATCAGGCTGGGTGCGGATCACAGCTGAAGATGCCGGTTCACCGTAGAGATAATTTAACTCAGATGGGAAATTCATGAACGCTATGATTCCATTACTGGCCGGTATTGGTTGGCGATCGTTCCGGCAATGAGGGAACCAGCTGAAAGAAAGACTCGCCTTCTTTCACCATGCCCAACTGATTCCGAGCCCGCTCTTCAAGCGCCTCCAACCCCTGCTTAAGGTCTTTAACCTCAGCATCTAACTGGTGGTTTCTATTCACCAGAAGGTCATTCTCAGATCGTTGCCGTTCAATCTCCTGCTGTAGCATCTGCACCTCGCCAAGATTGGCTTCACCAAACCATAGCCGATACTGCAGCCCAATCAGACAGACCAGCAGTAACAACATAATCCAGTGAAACAAACTCCAGCGAAACACAGTCAGGCAGCACTCTTACTCGGTATTTATAATCAAAAAAGGGAGCATCAAGCCCCCTTAGTATTTCACAGATCAGTTAAAAATTAACCCTGACCCTTAATTTCAGACAAACCGTTATATACCGCGTCTGCACCCAGCTCTTCTTCGATGCGTAACAGACGGTTATATTTAGCTACACGATCGGAACGGCAAAGTGAACCGGTCTTGATCTGGCCTGCAGCCGTGCCCACTGCCAGATCAGCAATGGTCGTATCTTCGGTCTCACCTGAACGGTGTGAGATAACCACTGTGAAGCCAGCATCTTTCGCCATTTTGATAGCATCCAGCGTTTCAGACAGCGAACCGATCTGGTTAAACTTAATCAGAATGGAGTTACCAATGCTCTGCTCAATACCACGACTGAGAATCTTAGTATTAGTTACGAACAGGTCATCACCAACCAGCTGAACTTTATCGCCAGCGATCTTTGTCAAATACGCCCAACCATCCCAGTCAGATTCGTCCAGGCCATCTTCGATGGAAACGATTGGGTAATTTTCAGTCAGCGCAGCCAGGTAATCACTGAAGCCTTCCGCATCAAAAACCTTGCCTTCACCGGACAGATCATACTTGCCATCTTTATAGAACTCAGAAGCAGCGCAATCCAGCGCCAGCGTTACATCTTTACCCAGTTCATAACCAGCATTTGATACCGCTTCTTTGATGACGACCAGCGCTTCTTCATTCGACGCCAGGTTTGGTGCAAAACCACCCTCATCACCTACCGCAGTGTTCAGCCCACGAGCCTTCAGCACAGACTTCAATGCATGGAATATCTCAGCACCACAACGCAGGCCGTCGGAGAACTTTTCAAAGTTAACCGGCTGAACCATAAATTCCTGAATATCAACATTGTTATCAGCATGCTCGCCACCGTTGAGAATATTCATCATCGGCAGAGGCAGCGAGTACTGACCCGCAGTACCGTTAATGTCTGCAATGTGCGCGTATAGAGGAATCCCTTTTTCAGTTGCTGCCGCTTTAGCCGCCGCTAGTGAAACCGCCAGGATAGCATTAGCACCCAGGTTCTCTTTATTCTCGGTACCGTCCAGCTCCAGCATCTTGTTATCCAGCGTGCGCTGATCGGTCACATCCATACCGGTCAGAGCTTCACGAATAACGCCATTGATAGCAGCAACCGCTTTCAGTACACCTTTACCCAGGTAACGACTCTTATCACCATCACGCAGTTCCAGCGCTTCGCGGGAACCCGTTGAAGCACCGGAAGGTGCACAGGCAGAACCGATAACACCGGAAGCCAGGATTACATCCGCCTCAACGGTTGGGTTACCACGGGAATCCAGTACTTCGCGGGCTTTAATATCAGCAATCTGTGCCATTGATCAAACTCCTAAAATTTATTTAGTCTTTACTTTTCAAGGTCTGCAAAGGTGAGTGCAGCCTCGATAAAGCCACTGAACAAACCGTGGCCATCTCTAGGGGTAGAGGTAAATTCAGGGTGGAACTGACACGCTACAAACCACGGATGATCTGGCGCTTCCACAACCTCAACCAGCTCGCCATCTACAGAACGGCCGGAAATAACCAGGCCCGCCTCTTCCAGCTGAGGAACGAAGTTGTTATTTACTTCATAACGGTGACGATGACGCTCTTTAATCTCTGTAGAACCATAAGCCTGATGAGCGGTAGTTCCCTCTTTCAGCGTACAGATCTGCGCGCCCAGACGCATAGTGCCACCCAGGTCATCGGTATAGCCGCGTACTTCTTTCGCGCCTTCTTCGGTCATCCACTCGGTAATCAGACCAACCAACGGTGAAGCACCCTCGGCATCGAACTCTGTACTGTTTGCATCGGTGATACCCGCAACATGGCGCGCATACTCGATGACGGCAACCTGCATACCCAGGCAGATACCCAGATAAGGTACCTTGTTTTCACGGGCATACTTAACCGCTGCAATTTTTCCTTCAACGCCCCGTTCACCAAAACCACCCGGTACTAATACCGCAGAGACATCCTGCAACAGATCAGTACCATCACGCTCGATCTGCTCGGAATCGATGTACTTGATATTAACCTTAGTACGCAGGGCGATACCGGCATGGGAGATCGCTTCGATTAACGACTTATAGGCGTCCAGCAACTCCATGTACTTACCGACCATCGCGATAGTCACTTCACGATGCGGATTCAGCTTGGCATCGGACACGCGATCCCACTCACTCAGATCAGCAACAGGGCACTCCAGATTGAATTGTTCAATAACAATCTGATCCAGCTTCTGCTCACTCAGCAACCTTGGGATTTTATAGATACAGTCAGCATCTGGCAGAGAGATAACCGCACGCTCTTCCACGTTGGTAAACAGGGATAGCTTACGGCGTGATGACGTAGGAATAGCAAAGTCAGAACGGCAAACCAGAATATCTGGCTGAATACCGATCGAACGTAATTCTTTAACCGAGTGCTGCGAGGGCTTGGTCTTAATTTCACCTGCAGTCGCAATATAGGGCACCAGCGTAAGGTGCATGAACATGGCACGACGGGCACCCAGCTCGACTTTCAACTGACGAACCGCTTCCATAAACGGCAGAGATTCGATATCACCTACGGTACCACCGATCTCAACCAGTGCGATATCTGCATCGCCGGCACCTTCAAGTACCCTACGCTTAATCTCATCAGTAATGTGAGGAATAACCTGAACCGTTCCGCCCAGGTAATCACCACGGCGCTCTTTACGCAAGACATGTTGATATACCCGACCAGCCGTAAAGTTATTACGCTTTGACATCGTGGTACGAATGAAACGCTCGTAGTGCCCCAGATCGAGATCGGTCTCGGCGCCATCTTCGGTAACAAAAACCTCACCATGCTGAATGGGACTCATAGTCCCCGGATCTACGTTGATGTACGGATCCAGTTTCAGCATTGTTACTGTCAACCCACGGGCCTCCAGTATTGCTGCGAGTGATGCGGATGCGATGCCTTTGCCCAATGAAGAAACAACACCGCCTGTGACGAAAATATATCGCGTCATGAGGAACCTGTATCTGGTCGTGAAAAGTGAGTCGAGCTGTTCTGAAAACAGCTAGTAAAGATGGGGCTACAGGGTATCAGAATCGACTCTGACAGACAATGCAGTTGGCGACCATTTCAATGCAAAACCATGGCCTTTTTTTTCACTCTGCCAGCCATCACAAACACAGATTCCCGGCAAAGCAACAATTTCCTCTTCTACAATACAAACAGGCCATGAATTTCGCTGCCAGGGAGGAACATTATGTTCCTGAAATAACTTTTTCAGACTACAGGAACCACCCCGCCCCAATGGCTGACATCGATCACCTTCCAGTCGGTTGCGTACTGTCACTCCCGACAGCGAACTCAAACCGGTTTCTTCGGAGTCCAGTTGCACAGTAAGAACGCCCTGCTGAGTTTCAAGGCCATTCTCAGTTACAGGTCGATTACCCCACTGCGTTTCTGGCAGATCCGGATGCAGCCTGAGAACACCCTGATAGCGCAGTACTCTTAATCCAGGAAGCTTAAGCTCTGGCTGGCGGTCTGCGGCAGCATTAACTAACTGCAAGACACTTTGAATCTGGCGCTCTCCAATGGAAAAGCCCGCCTGTTTAAACCAGTAGCGCAACAGGTTATTTCTACGCGGGCGACTAAGACTGACCAACGACTCACAGTTAAGTGACAACCGCTCTCCCACACTGGCAAGATCAATCTCCGCCAGTTCATTCTGTAACTGTTCAGCTTCTCGAAGATAGCGAGCAGTCTCACCCCAACGCCGGGCAAACCCAGGCCACCTGACTTGCAACAGCGGCATAACCTCATGCCTGAGATAGTTTCGATCAAACACCAACTCACTATTACTAGGATCCTCTATCCACTGTAATTGCTCCAGTTCAGCCCAACTCAGCAACTCATGTCGATAGGTATTCAGCAGAGGCCTTAAGAGCTTAGCCTGCCCCAGTTTACGCGTCACCGGCACCCCCGCCAGACCACGCAATCCCGCGCCTCTCAACAACCGAAACAACATCGTTTCAGCCTGATCATCAAGATGATGCGCCAGCAGCAAACAATCACCGGGCTGAAGCAGTTCATCAAACGCCTGATAACGCGCATTTCGTGCAGCACGTTCTATGCTGGCCGAAACATCAACAGAAACTTTTAGGCACTGAAAGGGGAGATTAAGCGACGCGGCCTGCTTTTCACAAAAAACAGCCCATTGTGATGATTGTTGTTGAAGCTGATGATCGATATTTACAACCAGCAGTTGATCGGCCGGGATTGATCTGGCCGCCAGGTGCAGCAAAACAATTGAATCCAGACCTCCACTCAACCCTACGACCCAGCGCCGAGTCTCTTTACGACAGGTATCGAGCTGCTGATTAAAGTGACATTGGAGGTTATTCATAGATATTCAGGATGCAAAAAAAACCGCCGGGCTGGCCGACGGTCTCAATGTTACTGGCTGATGCCGTAAGACATCAGACGTTCGTAACGCCGTTCGAGAAGCTCATCCTGCTCTATCTCGGATAACCGCTCCAGCGTTTCCAGCAAATGTTTCTTCAGGTTAGCCGCAATCAACCCGTGATCACGATGTGCTCCACCCAATGGTTCATCAACTATCTGATCAACCAATCCATGCCCGTGAAGACGATCAGAGGTCAGGCCCATTGCCCGCGCAGCGTCTGGCGCCTTATCTGCACTCTTCCACAGGATAGAAGCACAGCCTTCCGGGGAGATAACGGAGTAAGTTGAGTACTGTAACATCATCAACTCATCGCAAACACCGATGGCTAATGCACCACCAGACCCACCTTCACCTACAACTGTGGCGATAATAGGTGTTTTTAAGCGAGACATTGCGGCCAGATTAAACGCAATGGCTTCAGACTGACCACGCTCCTCGGCATCAATACCCGGATAAGCGCCTGGCGTATCAATAAACGTCAGGATAGGCATTTTGAAACGTTCTGCCATCTCCATCAACCGTAGTGCTTTACGGTAGCCCTCAGGACGCGGCATACCAAAATTACGGCGAACTTTTTCTTTAACTTCACGCCCTTTTTGATGACCGATTACCATGACTGGGCGACCTTCCAGTCGGGCGATACCACCAACAAGCGCCTGATCATCAGCAAAATGACGATCACCATGCAGCTCTTCAAAGTCATCAAAAATCAACTTTACATAGTCCAGCGTATAAGGACGTAAAGGATGACGCGCTATTTGAGAAATCTGCCACTCGCTCAGATCACTAAACAGAGACTCTGTGAGACTACGGCTTTTACCCTGCAGCTTGGTAATCTCTTCCTCAATATTCAGCTCATTGTCATCGCCAACTAGGCGCAGCTCTTCGATCTTTGCTTCCAGATCAGCGATAGGCTGTTCAAAATCCAGATAATTGGGATTCATATAGTGATCTTCCGTAAGTTTTGCTTCGTTTCGGCCGCGATACAGAGGCAACAGGTTGCGACCGACGATAAAAAATTGGCCTAATTCTACTCTTTGTTGGGTTTAAGAACCACCCCGATCAATAGCGAATACGGACCGCATCACCACCAAACTGATCTTTCAGTTTAAGCAGTAGCTCATCGGTTGGCGGTACTTGCCAGGCTTCACCCAACGTCAGGAGAGCCGAAGCATCAATGCGGCTATACTTCAATGCAACAGGCATTTTCACACTGCTTTTATGCGCTGTAAGCAGTTCTCCAAAGGCCTTCAAAGGACGCTCCCGCAGCTGCTGCTCATCGCAATCTATCTCTATATGCTTACCATACCGCGCTCTGCACTGGGTAATATCGACAACAGAATTACCTCGTACTTTAAGTTTATCCGTCCCGGAATAGCTATCGACAGTAATTTCACCCTCAATTAGCAACACAGCATCTTTGACCAATACCGTCCGGTACTCATCGTAAGCCTCACCAAACAGAGAGACTTCAATCCGCGAGGTGCGGTCATCCAGGGTAACGAAACACAGCGGATCGCCTTTCTTCGTTTTCATAACCCGAACATCCACCACCAAACCTAACATCTTCTGCTGCTGCCCCCGCTGAGGCTGCAGCTCACCGATGCGTTTGGAGATAAAGTGCGGCAATTCGGATTCATACTCATCAATGGGATGCCCGGTAACATAGAGACCCAAAGTCTCTCGTTCGCCCTGCAAGCGCTCTTTATCGGTCCATTTACGGAGTTTCATATACTCAGCGTAGGGATCTCTCGGCTGCTCAGCTTCAACCTCACCAAACAGATCAAACATTCCTGCATTCTGATTGCGTTCCGACTGATCTGCAGCTTTCAGAGCTTCGGGTATACAGGCCCAGATTTGAGCCCGATCAGGCCCCATATGCTCCAGCGCACCGGAGCGTACCAACGCCTCCAAAACACGTTTATTCAGCTTTTTACTGCCCACGCGCTTACAAAAATCAAAAATATCGGAAAATTCGCCGCCGTCATTACGAGCTTCAACTATCGCCTCTATCGGCCCTTCACCAACGCCCTTTACAGCCCCCAGACCATAAACGATTTCACCCTCATCATTCACGGTGAACATATACTCACCGAAATTCACATCAGGCAACACTAATGGCAACTTCATGGTGCGGCACTCTTCAACGAAGATCACCACTTTATCGGTGTTCTGCATATCAGATGATAATACTGCTGCCATGAAAGGCGCCGGATAATGCGTTTTTAACCAGGCGGTCTGATAGGACACCAACGCATAAGCAGCCGAGTGGGATTTATTGAAGCCATAGCCGGCAAATTTCTCTACCAGATCAAAGATATTACCCGCCAGATCAGCATCAATTCCGTTCTGCTCTGAACCCTCAAGAAAAGAGGTACGCTGCTTAGCCATCTCTTCAGGTTTTTTCTTACCCATCGCCCGACGGAGCATATCTGCACCACCCAGGGTATAGCCTGCCATCACCTGAGCGATCTGCATGACCTGTTCCTGATACAGGATAATACCGTAAGTAGGTTCCAATACTGGCTGCAAGCTATCCAGCTGATAGTCAGCATGAGGGTATGCCAATTCAGCCTGACCATGCTTTCGCAGGATAAAGTCATCCACCATGCCTGACTGAAGCGGCCCCGGCCGGAATAGCGCCACCAAAGCGACAATATCTTCAAAGCGATCCGGCTGCAAACGGCGCACCAGATCTTTCATACCGCTGGATTCAAGCTGAAATACCGCAGTGGTTTCGGCCGATTGCAACAGATCAAAGGTCGGTCGGTCTTCAAGATCGATCAGAGCAATGTCCAACGGTTCTTCGCCCGTTTTCGCCCGTATACGGTCGATAGTTTTGACCGCCCAGTCGACAATGGTCAGGGTACGAAGACCCAGGAAGTCGAACTTAACCAACCCCGCTTCCTCGACATCGTTCTTGTCGAACTGAGTGACCAACCCCTGCCCCAGTTCATCGCAATAAGTAGCAGAGAAGTCAGTCAACTTAGTCGGTGCGATTACCACACCCCCGGCATGCTTACCCACATTTCGGGTCAGACCTTCTAACTTAAAGGCCATCTCCATAATTTCCTGGGCTTCTTCGTTACCTTCAACAAACTCCCGCATCAAAGGCTCTTCATCCATAGCCCTGGTCAGCGTCATGCCAATCTCAAAAGGGATCAGCTTAGACAGTTTATCGGCCAGACCAAAGGGCTTACCCTGCACCCGGGCAACATCACGTACAACCGCTTTCGCCGCCATCGTACCAAAGGTTACAATCTGAGATACGGCATCACGGCCGTAAGTTTCTGCCACATAGTCGATAACCTTATCCCGGTTATCCATACAGAAATCGATATCGAAATCGGGCATTGATACCCGTTCCGGATTCAAGAACCGTTCGAACAGCAAATCATATTCAAGCGGATCAAGGTCGGTAATCTTCTGCGCATAAGCAACCAGTGAGCCCGCACCTGACCCTCGACCAGGACCAACCGGTACGCCGTTATCTTTACCCCACTGAATGAAGTCCATTACGATCAGAAAGTAGCCTGGAAAACCCATCTGCGTAATGATATCGAGTTCAAATACCATCCGTTCTTCATAGGGCTTACGCTTTTCAGCATAATCAGGGGCATCTTTATCCAGTAAAATATCAAGCCGCTCTTCCAGCCCCTTCCAGGAGACATCAGCAAAAAACTGATCCATCGTCATCCCTGCGGGGATCGGATATTTCGGCAGGTAGTAAGTCCCCAGATCAAGTTCGACATTACACCGCTTAGCGATCTCAACACTGTTTTCCACAGCGGAGGGAATATCACTAAACAGCTCAGCCATCTCTTCAGCAGAGCGAAGGTACTGCTGTTCGGTGTAGTTCTTGGGACGGTTAGGATCTTCCAGGGTCCGGCTCTGGTTAATACAAACACGAACCTCATGGGCCTCAAAATCCTCTGGCCGGATAAACATCACCTCGTTGGTCGCAACCAACGGGCAACCTGTTTCATGCGCCAACTGAACCGAAGCATGCACACAACTTTCATCGCCTGCACGGCCTGTACGTTGAATCTCTAAATAAAAGCGGTCCTGGAACACCTGCTGCCACTGTTCAACAACAGCCCGGGCTGAATCATTATCAGACAGAGCCCGCCCCACTTCGCCTTCTTTAGCACCTGACAAAACGATCAACCCCTGGGAGCGATCAAAGATCCAGCTTTTCTTTAGCAGTGCCAACTCCGGCTGTACGCTCTGCCCTTGCTCATAAGCCAGTGAGATGAGCTCCATCAGGTTCCGATAACCCTTTTCGTTCATCGCCAACAGGGTCAGCCTATGGGGCGGCGACTCAGGCTCAGATTCGTTTTCAAGCCACACATCCGCGCCAAATATCGGTTTAATCCCGGCACCGGTTGTTGCTTTAAAGAACTTAACTAAAGCAAAAAGGTTCACCTGATCGGTAATTGCAATCGCTGGAATCTGCTGGTCTTTGGCTACACCAACCAGCTCTTTTATACGCACCAGACCATCGACCAGTGAAAACTCGGTATGCATGCGCAGATGTACAAATGCCGGATCAGTCATTTCAGTTCATTTACTCAGTTTCAGTAGAAGTTAACGCTAACAAGTCAGCCACCGGTCTAAAGCTACGGCGGTGTTCAGGAAGAGGGCCATGCTGACGCAATTTTTCCATATGCAGCGCCGTAGGGTAACCCTTATGTTTTGCAAACCCATAGTCAGGATGACGGAGATCCAACGCGAGCATCTCCCGGTCCCGATAAACCTTCGCCAAAATAGACGCAGCACTTATCGCCGGCTCTTTCAGGTCCCCTTTCACTATCGCCTCGGCAGGACAGGGCAGCCCTGGAGGACAACGGTTACCGTCGATTAATGCAAATTCCGGCGTCACACTCAGCTGATTCACAGCCCGTTGCATCGCCAGCATCGTCGCATGAAGAATATTCAGTTCATCGATTTCTGCAGGGGTCGCCCAGGCGATCGACCAGGCCAACGCACGCTCCTGGATCAATGGGAATAACTGCTCACGTTTCTTCTCGCTAAGCTTCTTAGAGTCAGTTAAGCCATCGATAGGATTAGCCGGATCAAGAATAACCGCCGCAGTGACAACGTTGCCAATCAGAGGTCCCCGCCCCACTTCATCCACACCCGCGATCAGTTTTCTCGCGGAAAAGTCAAAAGCCGACGTCTGCATCTAACCGTCCTCGTGCCTGTAACAATTTAACAATCGCATCCACCGCTTTTTTACTGGCATCCTGACGTAATTGATGATGAATATCGATAAACCGCTGTTTCAATTCACTGCTATCATCACTGTCCAGTAACGCTTGTTCAATAGCTGGCCCGAGGACAGCCGGCCTTACGTCATCCTGAAGAATTTCCGGAACCAGAGACGCATCGGCCAGGAGATTCGGTAAGGAAATATGATCACTCTTCACTAAGCGCGAAAGGATTGTATAGGTGAGTGGCGCCATTCGATAAGCAACAACCATCGGCTTCTTTAATAATAATGCTTCCAGGGTTGCTGTCCCCGATGCCAGCAAAACCGCATCGGCTGCCGTCATCACTTCACGGGACCTTTTTAAAATAAGCGTTACGGGTAAGTCACTGTAATCCTGATCTAACAGTTCACGCAGATGTTCAAACCGCTGCTGGTTTGCCGCAGGCATGACAAAAGTCAGATCAGGCTGCCGCTTTAGCAACCAGCGTGCCGTCTCTAAGAAGGGAACAGCCAGGTACTTAAGCTCACCGCTGCGACTACCCGGCATTAACGCCACAACCCGCTGTTCCGGTGACAGCGCTAACGCTGACCGGGCTTCAGCCTGATCCACCTCAAGAGGAATCATATTCGCAAGCGGATGACCGACAAACTCAACGGGCATAGCGTGCTTTTCATAAAACTTTGCCTCAAATGGAAACAAAGTCAGCATCAGATCTGTTGTTTTGAGAATTTTAAAAACCCGTTTACTACGCCACGCCCAGACCGACGGACTGACGTAATGTACCGTTGGAATACCTATACGGCGCAGCTTACCTTCCAGGTTCAACGTAAAATCAGGCGCATCAATACCGATAAAGAGATCCGGCTTCTGATCAGAAAAGTGAGTCACCAGTGATTTGCGGATACCCAATAACTCTCGCAACCGGCTCAGTACTTCTACCAGCCCCATCACCGACAAACGATCCATAGGATAAAGGCTATGACAGCCTTCTCCCTGCATCAGCTCACCACCAATACCTTCAATCTCAATATCAGGAAAACGACGATTTAGTTCTGCCAACAATCCAGCGCCGAGAATATCTCCCGACGCCTCACCTGCAACGATGCCTATACGGAGGGGATTCATTAACAGCCTATCGAATGATGCCTCGAGTCGAGGCCTTTAGAGAGTCCGTCAGCAACTGTATTTCGGGAGTTCCACTCACCATCAAATCGAGCTGTTCGATAGCCTGATCCAGCTTTAAACCCTGACGATATATAATTTTATAGGCGCGCTTAATCTGCTGAATCGCTTCAACAGAGAAACCACGACGCCGCAAACCTTCAGCATTGATACCATGAGGTTGCGCACTGTTGCCGTTTGACATTACAAATGCCGGGATATCCTTTAGTACAACAGTACCCGCGCCACACATACTATGAGATCCAATGACACAGAACTGATGTACCGCAGTAAAGCCGCCCAGAATGATGTTATCACCCATCTTAACGTGGCCTGCAATTGCACAATTATTGGCCAGTATATTATCGTTTCCCACCACGCAATCATGAGCAACGTGGACATTAGCCATAAACAGGTTATCGCTGCCTATGATAGTAACGCTGTTATCCTGAACCGTACCCCGATGAACAGTGCAACCTTCACGAAACACATTATTGTTGCCAATCAGAAGCTCAGTTGGCTCACCGTTATACTTTTTGTCCTGACAGTCTTCACCAATACTGGCGAACTGAAAGATATGATTACCTGAACCAATTTTTGTTGGCCCTTTGATAACCACATGAGAGTTTATTTTGGTCCCGGATCCGATCTCAACCTGAGGACCTATAACAGTCCAGGGTCCCACCTCAACATCATCAGCAAGGCGAGCAGTCGGATCAATAATGGCGCTTGAGTGGATCAATTTTAAACCTTTCTATCTGCACAAAGAATAGTCGCTGAGCTTGCCAGCTCACCGTCTACTGTAGCACGAACATCAAATTTCCAGATACCGCGTTTTTCAGAAACAATTTTAGCTTCTAACTGCAGACGGTCACCTGGAACAACCGGGCGCTTAAAACGTAGCTTATCAGAACCTACAAAGTAATAAATTGAGCCATCCTGAGGTGTTTTATCCATGGTTTTAAAGCCCAGGATACCCGCAGCTTGTGCCATCGCTTCCTGAATTAATACACCGGGCATGACCGGGTGGTCCGGAAAATGTCCATTAAAGAACGGCTCATTCACAGTAACGTTCTTATAAGCAACAATTGATTCTCCCGGAATCAACTCAACCACCCGATCAACCAACAGGAAAGGGTAACGGTGTGGTAAATATTTGCGGATCTCGTTTACATCCATCATTAAGACTGACCTTCAATGTTCTGCTGCTTAACAGTTTTTTCTAATTTTTTAATGCGCCGAGACATCTCATCCAACTGACGAAATCTCACCGCATTGCGTTTCCATTGCTGATGCGGCTCTGCCGCAGTTCCGGAGGAATAAGCACCGGGCTGTGAAATCGACCGACTAACCATCGACATTCCCGTAATATGCGTTCCCTCTACAATGGTTAAATGCCCCGCTATTGCACAAGCTCCGGCGATGGTACATCTTCTTCCTATACGAGTACTACCGGCGATCGCCGTACAAGCGGCAATCGCCGTATGATCACCAATAATCGTGTTATGGCCTATCTGAATCTGGTTATCCAGAATCACACCGTTGCCTATAATAGTATCGTCCAGAGCGCCACGGTCGATTGTTGTACCCGCACCTATTTCAACACCATCGCCGATGCGAACACCACCCAACTGATGTATCTTGACCCACTCTCCGTTGCTATTGGCAAAACCAAAACCATCCGCACCAATGACCGCCCCACTATGAATAAGACAATTTTTCCCAACTCGAGAGTCGCTATACAAAGTTACATTGGCAGCCAGGCGGGTGTTTTCATCTATTGAGCAAGCGTCACCAATGACACAGTTCGCTTCGATGGTAACCCCTGAAGCGATAATTACTCTGTCACCAATAACCACATTTGGACCAATAATCGCATCAGCAGCAACCTTAGCATCGGAGCTGATAACAGCCGAGGGACTCACTGTCTCACCTGTCGCATGCCCATTAACTGCAAACAATGCCGTCGCCCTGGCATAAGCCAGATATGGGTCATCTACCACAAGCGCCAGGGTCGGCACATCGTTTCGGTGCGCCTCTGTTACTAATATCGCACCTGCAGTGCTCGCAGTAAGTTGCGACTCATAGCGGCTATTATGAAGAAACGACAACTGAGTACCAGTCGCCGACTCCAACGTTCCGATCCCATCAATCAGATCATTCGAGGAAACAGCCTCTGCACCTAACAGTAGCGCCAGCTCAGTTACAGAGTAACTCGATTCAGACATCAGTAATTACTGCTTATTTAGCAGTTCAACCACCTGCGCGGTGATATCCAGTTCAGGTTTAGCAAATATAGTCGCTTCTTTATTTACGACAAGATCATAGCCCTCATCATCAATTAAACCACGGATAACCTTATCCAGCTTAGGCCGCATCTCTTGCAAGAAGGCCTCTTCGCGCTGACGCTGCTTTTGCTGCAACTCCTGAGCAAGGCGCTGAAACTCACCGTAGGCTTTCTGAAATTGCACTCGCTGCTGGTCTTGTACTTCCTTAGACTGAGTACCCTGACCTTTTTGAATATTTTCCTGAAGCTTTTTTGCCTGTGCTTCCAAGTCCATTAGCTGTTTCTGATCGCCACTAAATTCCGACTTAAGCTGATTACGAAACGCTACCGCAGCTTTACTGGTCAACAATGCCTGTTGAACACTCAAGGTACCTATTTTCTCTGCCATTACATTAAGGCTGAACAGTAATCCTGTAATTATCATCAATGATCGAAACATATTTTTTTCCTTAGAAAGTTCGGCCAAGAGCAAATTCAAAGAACCGCTCATCATCTGTATCTTCAGCATTCAGGGTCTTGGAAAGCGCAATAGAAATTGGGCCAATCGGTGTCAGCCAACTAAAGCCTAAGCCGGCAGAATAACGCAGCTCATCCAGTTTAATACCATTATCACAATTAGCACTACCGGCTGGACACTCTGTTTGGAAAACATTACCGGCATCGGCAAATATCAACGTCCGCATTGAATCAGTATCTTCTAAGAAAGGCACCGGGAAGATCAGTTCACCACTGAAATCAATAGCAACGTTGCCGCCGAAGGGGTCGCTTTTAGAATCACGAGGCCCCAGAGAGTTAGCTTTAAACCCCCGTACAGAACTCAGACCGCCGCTGTAATAGTTTTTAAAGAAAGGATAAGCGTTATCACCTAACTTACCTGCGTAGGCCAAGCGACCCCGCACAGATGCTATATACCCGCCATCATAAAGGGGATAGTAAATTCGCCCCCTATACTGCTCCTTATGATAAGACAGGTCACTGCCTGGGATGCCTATCTCAATTGAGGCACTCTGAGAATAGCCTTTAGTAGGAAATACCTTTCGGTCCAGGTGGTTATCACTCCACGACAGCTTCGTATTAAAGATATTATATTCGTCACCCTCTGCGTCCAGGAAATCAAACACTTCATCAGACGTATCAGAAACTGTCTTCACTGTCAGCCTTTCGTAGTTAAAGCTGAAATTAAGCCGTTGATAATCGTCCATCGGATAACCAAAATTAACCCCGCCGCCTAGAGCATCGGTAGAGTAATTACTCACATTTTCCTCATCGTAATTAGTTTCACGTGAGTAAACATTGTATCCGCGGCTAACACCATCGACAGTATAGTAAGGCTCTACGTAGCTAAATTTATACTCAGTAATAGTGTCACTTTGTGTAATACCAAAGCCTACACTATCACCTGAGCCAAGGAAGTTTTCCTGTTCAACACTCAGGTTAAAAATTGCTCCACTGGTTTGTGAAAAACCAACACTGGCGGCAAAATTACCGGTATTATCTTCAATAACACTGTACTGCAGATCAACCAGATCATCCGTGCCTGGTACAGGTGTCGTTGCCACGTTTATATCTTTAAAATAACCCGTTTGCGCAATACGCTGCTTCGATCTTTCAACTGAAGCAGTCGAAGCGATGCCACCTTCCATTTGAGACAACGAGCGTCGCACCACTACATCAGCAGTCTTAGTATTTCCCTTTATGGAGATACGACGGACGTAGGTACGCTTTCCCGGAGCAACGAAGAACTGCAAATTAACGGTATTACCTTCAACAACCTTCGGCACAGGGCTCACATTTGCAAACAGATAGCCGCTATCACCCAGCTTACGAATCAGTGCATCCTGAGACTCAGTCATTTCACGGCGAGAGAAGATTGCCCCCTCTGTGACTGATATCTCACTCAGCAGTTCCTGTTCCTCAACGACCAGTTCACCCGCAACCGTAATCTCACCAATACTGAACTGCTCACCTTCGGTGACACTAATAGTAATATAAACATGCTTTTTGTCAGGCGTTAAAGAGACCTGAGAGGAGTCAATCGTGAAATTAATATATCCCCGATCAAGATAATATGAACGTAGCCGCTCTAAATCACCTGCCAGTTTCTCCCGGGCGTACTTATCAGAATCACTGAAAAAGTCCCAAAATCCGGGTAATTTTAATGAGAACTCTTCTTGTAACTCTTCATTAGTAAAGACCGTGTTACCAACAATATTGACATGTTGAATGGTAGCGACTTTACCCTCTTTAATATCAATATTCAGCGCTACACGGTTTTCAGATAGCGTTTCCACTTCTGCTTCAATCGCTGCACCATAACGGCCCTGACCGGCATAAAGTCTCAACAGATCCTGACGGATCTTATCCAGTGTCGCGCGCTTGAAAACATCACCCTCACGAAGACCGTTCTGCTTCAGCCCGTCCAGCAGCATTTCATCTTCCAGTACTTTATTACCTTCCAGACGAATAATACTAACCGCAGGACGCTCTTGTACTTTGATAATCAACACGTTGCCGTCACGGGCAATCTGAATATCATCAAAATACCCGGTGCGAAATACCCGACGCGTCGCCTCAGCAAGCGTTCCCTGGTCAACACTCTGACCGGAATCTATGTCAAAATTTCGCAAGACGAGTCCAGGTTCTACGCGCTGCAAACCTTCCAGCCGCACATCCTCAACGGTAAATGATTGCGCCCACGTGAATGATGACAGTAAAGCCAGGGTAAAGAGAAGTCCGATTCTGATCTTCATGAACTCGTTCTTATGTTGAAATAGAAAAATTAAAGTCGCATCAAATCATTAAAAATAGCGACGCCCATAATCGAAAACAAAACTGCCATCCCGATTTTTAAACCGATCATCTGCACCTTTTCAGATACAGGCCGCCCTCTTAGTAGCTCCACCGCGTAATACAGTAGATGACCACCATCCAACATAGGGATAGGCAATAAGTTAAGAATACCGAGACTAATACTCAGATACGCCAAAAAACTTGCGAACGCCTCCACCCCCGAAGCAGCAGAAGCCCCCGCCACTTTAGCAATGGTTATCGGTCCACTCAAGTTTTTTACAGATAAGATCCCTTCAAACATTTTCCAAATAGAATCAAGGGTTAGTGTGATCATCTGCCAGGTTTTAGAAAACGCCTGCTGAATTGACTCCAGAACACCGTAACGCACCTGCCGCAGCATCTCCGGAGGCCAGCTGACAGGGGCTACCGCAGCACCTATCTTACCTACTGCCTGTCCGCCTTCATATTGCTCTACCGGTGTTAACGCCAGAGATAACTGTTGACCATTACGCAACACATCAATAGTCATTTGCTGGCCTGGACTCCCCCTGACCAACTGAACGAACTCAAGCCACTCAGTAACCGCTACACCATCAACAGCAACCACCTGATCAGCAACCAGCACCCCTGCCCGACTGGCAGCTCCCGTTTCAACAACCTGCCCAATAACGGCTGGATAAACAGGCCGAAAAGGAATGATACCTAACGCCGAAAGCGGACTTTCCGCCTCTGGATTAAAATGCCACCCCTGCAGATTCAATTGAAGATCCTGCCTTAGCCCTTGTACTGACTGACGCACCGTAACTGGCACAACAGCAGACTCTCCGATATACGCAGCCAAAGCCAGATTAACATCATCCCATGAAGGTGTGTCGCGGCCTGCGACTGAAAGCACCTCAACACCTTTTTGCAATCCCGCCTGTTCCGCAATACTGGCCGGGGCCACACTACCGACGACAGGCACAACTTTCTCCACACCGGACACAAACATCGCCCAGTAGACAATTACAGCAAAGATAAGATTAACAATAGGACCCGCTGCGACAATAGCGATACGTTGCAACACCGGTTTTCGATTAAAGGCCTGTCTCTGTAACGCAGGCTCAACCTCGGCCTCCCGCTCATCCAGCATCGAAACATACCCCCCTAAAGGGATCATCGCGATAACGTACTCGGTGTCCAATTTGTCACGCCAACGAATCAGCGGCGTACCAAAGCCAACCGAAAACCGCAGCACTTTGACACCACAGCGTCGAGCAACCCAGAAATGTCCATATTCATGAATTGTTACCAGGATGCCCAACGTAACAATTAATGCGAATACGGTATTAAGAATATCCATTAAGCCTCAGATTCAGGAGATCGCCAACAACTGCACACCCAAAACAAACACCGGTGCAGCCGAAGTAATACTATCAATTCGATCAAGTATGCCACCATGCCCCGGCAATAACTGGCTACTATCTTTTATACCACGGTGACGCTTCAGCATACTTTCAAACAGATCACCGAGAACCGAAGCAATCCCGGCAATCATCGCTAACAGCAACAGATAGACTCCATCCAGCAGCGCAAGTTCAAGATAGATAACAAAACCAAGCGCTATCACGGCACAAGCCGCCAGACCGCCCCACATTCCAGCCCGGGTTTTGCCGGGACTGACATTAGGCGCAAGCTTCGTCCGCCCCCAGGTTTTACCTGAAAAATAAGCACCTATATCGGCACCCCAGACCAACAGCAACAGCATCAACATTAGCGCATCACCGGACGGAAGGCTTTGCAGACTTACCAAACCCATCCAACAAGGCAAAAGAACGACAATACCGATCAGAGCACGCTGCCATACCGAACTCCAGGAACCGGCCACGGGATAACGAACCACCCAGAACAGAGCAACGACCCAAAAAAGTACCGCCCCCGAAAGATAACTAATAAAATCAGCCTGAGGAGAAACATAGTTTAGCGCTGCTATCAAAGCAGCAATCAGAGAAGTGTATCCAAAACGAGAAGACAACGAGGTCAGACCTGCCAGATTTGCCCATTCCCAGGCACCTAACAGCACAATACCCGCGACAAACACTTTAAAGACATCAAAACTAGTAAAAAAAAGCCCCGCCAAGACTAATGGTGCTAACAGGACAGCAGTCCATACCCTCTGTTTAAGCATCATCCGCCTCTAACTGTTCGCTGGTCTTACCAAAACGGCGCTCACGAGTTGCATAACTCTGTATAGCTGCGCCTAAGGCATACTTATTGAAGTCTGGCCACAACAAGTCACTAAAAAAATATTCACTGTAGGCCATCTGCCAAATCAGAAAATTGCTTATTCTTTGCTCACCCGCCGTACGAATACACAGATCCGGTGCTGGCTGATCACTTAAAGAAATCATTGAACCCAATAAGTCCGCATCAAGCTGATCGGGCGTATACTGACCATCTAAGCAGCCCTGAGCAAAGCGCTTAGCCGCCTGAACAATATCCCACTTGCCGCCGTAATTGGCCGCTACATTGACAATCAAACCCGTATTATCAGCCGTCAGCTGTTCAGCTTTAGCGATCTTCTTCTGTAACGACTGACTGAAACGACTTTTATCCCCAATCACATGCAACTTGATATTGTGCTTGTGAAGCTTTTTCACCTCGCGATCAAGCGCCAGTGCAAACAACTCCATCAAACCTTTGACTTCAAGAGGAGGTCGCTGCCAATTTTCACTACTAAAAGCAAACAATGTCAGCGCTTCCACGCCCAGCTCAGCGCAACCCTGTATAACACTACGAACGCTGTCAACACCAGCCCGGTGACCTGCAAGACTTCCCTTTCCATGCTTTTTAGCCCACCGATTATTGCCATCCATAATCAAAGCTATATGACGTGGAACAGATTTACCCGCAGGCAGGCTGAGTTGTAATTTTTCAGACATATCAAATACCGGCAACCTAAGTTACCGGTTATTCCTTATCAAATTTCCATCAAATCAGCTTCTTTCGCCTGAAGTAATACATCTACTTCAGCGATAAACTTATCCGTCAACTTTTGAATCCGATCATCACTGCCACGCGCTTCATCTTCAGTGATCTCTTTTTCCTTCAGCAGTTCTTTAACATCACCGTTCGCATCACGACGCACACTTCGAATTGATACCCGACCGTTCTCCGCTTCCTGGCGCGCCTGTCGAATATAACCCTTACGTGTCTCTTCCGTCAGCGCTGGCATTGGCACACGGATAACCGCGCCCGCGGTTGAAGGATTCAATCCCAGATCTGATTTCATAATCGCTTTTTCAATATCCGGAACCAGATTAGATTCCCATGGAGATATCGACAAAGTACGACCATCCTCAACACTAATATTGGCAACCTGACTCAGCGGTACATTAGAACCATAATAGTTCACCTGTACAGTTTCCAAAATACTAGGATGAGCACGGCCTGTACGAATTTTCTTCAGGTTAGTCGCTAAAGCTTCCAGACTTTTACCCATACGATCCTGGGCATCCTGAGCGATTTCATTCAGCATATTTATCTCCTACCGTCTCATTGTTATCAATGAGAGTTCCCTCGTCGCTGCCAACAATCAGATTGGCCAGCGCACCTGGCTTATTCATATTGAAAACCCGAACCGGCATCTCATGGTCACGGGCCAGACAGATTGCAGTCAGATCCATTACTCCCAACTGTTTTTCAAGCGCTTCATCGAAATTCAGATGTAGATAACGCTTGGCAGAAGGGTCTTTCATCGGATCCGCAGTATACACACCATCAACTTTGGTGGCTTTAATTACCACATCAGCATCAATCTCGATGCCCCGCAAACAGGCGGCTGAGTCCGTGGTAAAAAACGGGTTACCGGTACCCGCAGAAAAAATAACAACATCGCCCTGGTCCAGATAACGGACCGCATTACGACGATCATAATCATCCACTACACCGGTCATCGGTATTGCAGACATAACCCGGGTAGCTATGTTACTACGTTCCAGCGCATCCCGCATCGCCAGCGCGTTCATCACGGTTGCCAGCATACCCATATGATCGCCGGTTACCCGATCAAGGCCTGCAGCACTCAGTGCAGCACCGCGAAACAGGTTACCACCTCCGATAACCATACCGATCTGCACACCAATACCCACTAACTGGCCAATTTCAAGGGCCATGCGGTTCATTACTTTAGGATCGATCCCGAAATTTTCTTCTCCCATCAGGGCTTCGCCGCTTAACTTAAGAAGAATACGTTTGTACTTGGAATGCTTATTTGAGGCAGGCATTGGTTCGTCTCCACCCAGACTGAGTTCGTACCAGTGTATCAATAAAAAAAGAGATTGCGCACCCAGAACAGGCGCACAATCTGTGCAGGGTCAGTATTTAACCCTTCAGTTGCTCAGCAACCTCTGTAGCGAAGTCTTTCTCTTCAACTTCGATACCTTCACCTACTTCAATGCGGATGAAAGATGCAACGGACGCGCCCGCATCTTTAACCAGCTGACCCACTTTAACATCTGGGTTCTTAACAAATGGCTGTTCAACCAGGCTATTTTCAGCCAGGTATTTGTTGATACGACCAACAACCATCTTTTCAGCGATTTCAGCAGGCTTGCTCGCCATATCAGGCTGCGCCAGAATGATCTCTTTCTCTTTAGCTACAACATCAGCAGGCATATCTTCTTTGCTAACCACTTGTGGGTTAACAGCTGTCACATGCATCGCAACATCTTTAGCCAGTTCAGCATCACCACCACTCAGAGCAACCAGTGCTGCCAAAGTACCAGTACCGTGAACGTAAGCTGCAACAACAGCACCTTCAACGATCAAAACACGGCGCACGCCGATGTTCTCACCAATCTTCTGAACCAGAGCATCACGAACATCAGTCAGTTCGCCAGCCATCAGCGCTTCAACATCAGTCTGTTTCTCAGCGAACGCTTTCGCCAGCACAGTCTGAGTAAATGCCAGGAAGTTAGCATCACGCGCAGCAAAGTCGGTTTCAGAGTTAACTTCTACAGCAACAGCGTAGCTATTATCATCTGCAACTTGTACTACAACAACACCTTCAGCAGCGGTACGACCGGCTTTCTTAGCAGCCTTCATGCCTGAAGCTTTACGCAGCTCTTCGATCGCCTTATCAACGTCGCCATCAGCAGCAGCCAGCGCTTTTTTACACTCCATCATACCCAGACCGGTACGATCGCGCAGTTCTTTAACCTGCTTAGCGGAGAACTTTGCCATTTGGTTTTACCCCATTAACAATCTATAGATTCAAATTCAAAAAAAGGGGAGCTAAGCTCCCCCTCCGGCGTACTTGAATAATTTATCCAAATCGCCTGACAGTCTGATTACTCAGCAGCAGCTTCGTTGTTTTCAACTTCAACGAATTCGCTCTTGTCACCAGCATTCACTTCAGTGCCTTCAGAACATGCATCCGCAGCAGCTTTAACGTAGATCTGAATTGCGCGCAGAGCATCGTCATTACCTGGGATTACGTAGTCAACACCATCAGGGTTGCTGTTAGTATCAACGATACCAATAACAGGGATACCCAGCTTGTTTGCTTCGTTGATAGCGATACGCTCATGATCAACATCGATAACAAACAGTGCGTCTGGAAGACCACCCATGTCCTTGATACCACCAATAGAACGTTCCAGCTTTTCCATCTCACGCTGACGCATCAAAGCTTCTTTCTTAGTCAACTGAGCGAAAGTACCATCCTGGCTCTGTCCTTCCAGATCGCGGTAACGACGGATAGACTGACGGATAGTCTTGTAGTTCGTCAGCATACCACCCAACCAGCGGTGGTTTACGTACGGCATGTTTGCACGGCTAGCTTCTTCTTTAACAGTTTTGCTAGCAGCACGCTTAGTACCAACGAACAAGATTTTGTTCTTGTTCACAGCCATACCTTTAACAACATCCAGCGCACCGTTCAGGGCAGGCAGAGTGTGCTCAAGGTTGATGATATGAATTTTGTTACGAGCACCGAAAATGTACTTACCCATTTTCGGGTTCCAGTAACGGGTCTGGTGACCGAAGTGAACACCTGCTTTAAGCAGGTCACGCATTGTAACTTTTGCCATTATAATTTCCTAAAGTTTAGGGTTAGACCTCCATGCACCCCATACCCCAACCGCAAGCGGCACCCAAGAGTATGTGTCGGTAACATGTGTGGATTTAAAAATTTGCATTTCATACACAAATTTCGAGCGCGATTTTATACCATAAATCCCCGCATATATGAAGCAGAAATTATAATCTATTTATAGCGTTTTTTTGTTCTTGAGTGGTTAATTAGCTACAATCGCTCAACTATCTTCACATATTTTCTTATGCCCCAAAGGCTTACATTATTAAGGGTTTATATGAGCATCACTATCAAAACACCGGATGAGATCGAAAAAATGCGTGTCGCAGGCCGTCTGGCTGCGGAAGTATTAGAAATGATCGAGCCCTTTGTAAAGCCCGGCGTAACGACCGAAGAGATCAACAAGATCTGCCATGATTATATCGTCAACGAACAGAATGCGATCCCGGCACCGCTGAACTATCATGGTTTTCCAAAATCGATCTGCACCTCTGTCAACCACGTTGTATGCCACGGCATCCCTAACGATAAGAAATTGAAAAACGGCGATATTATCAATATTGATATCACTGTTATCAAAGACGGATACCACGGCGATACCAGTAAGATGTTCTACGTAGGTAAAGCACCACCCCATGCCGAACGTCTCTGCGAGATCACACTGGACTGCCTCTATAAAGGCATAGCACTGGTTAAACCGGGCGCTCGATTAGGCGATATTGGCCATGTAATCCAGGAACTGGCTGAATCCAACCATTATTCCGTTGTAAGAGAGTACTGTGGACACGGCATCGGCAAAGATTTCCATGAAGAACCTCAGGTTGTTCATTATGGCAAACCCGGTACCGGCTTCGAATTACAGGAAGGCATGTGCTTTACCATCGAACCAATGATTAACGCAGGCAAACGCCACGTAAAATTACTTAAACGGGATGGCTGGACAGTCGAAACAACAGACAAACGTTTATCTGCCCAATGGGAACACACGCTATTAGTCACCGCCGATGGCTGTGAAGTTTTAACCAAACGCAAGGAAGAAAACTTCTAAGCCTGACCCATTTTTGGTCAGGCCTCTAACGGGACCCTCAATGTCGAATACTGCTTTTGCTGCTGATGAAACACTGTTCTCAGCTTGTGAATTTACTGCCGCGCTAGCGGAATCCAGCTCACCTTTACCGGTATTCAAGCAGGCCCTGAAGTCCGCTCAGGACACCATGGACCAGCGATTCAAAGATGGTGAAGATATTCGCAAGCTGGTTTATGGCCGGGCCTGGCTGGTTGACCAGCTTCTCCTCCAGGCCTGGAACCTGTTCACATGGCCTTCAGAGCAACATGTGTCCCTGATAGCTGTCGGCGGCTATGGCCGCGGCGAACTACACCCCCGTTCAGACGTAGACCTTCTGATCTTGCTTCATGATGTCGAAGATGCCGAAGTACAAGAAAGCATCAGCGGCTTTCTCACATTGCTCTGGGATATTAATCTGGATATCGGATCCAGCGTGCGGACCCTGGATGAGTGTTACGAGGAAGCTAAAAACGATATCACCATTGCCACCAATCTCATTGAATCGCGTCCACTGGTGGGCAATGAAGATCTGCATATTCAGATGTACCTGAAGGTCACTTCTGAAGGAGCCTGGACCGATAAAGAGTTCTTCCTGGCCAAAGTTGACGAGCAATCACGGCGACACGATAAGACTAACGATACCGAATACAATCTGGAACCCAATCTAAAGAACTCTCCCGGAGGGTTGCGCGACCTTCAGACCATCGGCTGGGTTGCCAAACGACATTTCGGAGCCACCTATATTCGCGACCTGGTTGATCACGGCTTTGTTACCGAAATAGAGCTGGATACCCTGAACAAAGGTGAGCTGTACCTCTGGAGCATTCGGTATGCAATGCATATGCTCTGTAACCGCCGCGAAGATCGCCTGCTATTCGACCATCAGCGGACACTGGCGGAATTTTTTGGCTACACCGACCAGAACGGTGCACTGGCCGTCGAACAGTTCATGTATAAGTATTACCGGGTCGCTAAAGCGATGTCCGAGTTTAACGGTATGCTTTTGCAGTATTTTGATGAAGTCATTCTACGACACGAAGAAGAACAGGTTATTGTCCCGCTGAATAATCGCTTCAACCTGCACAACGGCTTCATTCGGGTCTCCCATGAGTCCGTCTTCGAGCACAAACCCTTCGCCATGTTGGAGATGTTTGTTCTACTGGCACAAAATGAGAAAATCAAAGGTGTTCGTGCTTCCACCATTCGGTTAATCCGGAACAACCGACACCGAATCGACGATGATTTCCGTAATGACATTCGCAACACATCGCTCTTTATGGAACTACTGCGCCAGGATGCAAGAGTCTCCACCGAACTCAAACGGATGAACCGTTATGGCATACTCGGCCTTTACCTGCCGGAATTCGGACGAATCATCGGCCAGATGCAGCATGACCTTTTTCACATCTATACCGTGGATGCCCACACACTCAAAGTAATTCAGAATATCCGTCAGTTCCGTCACGAGGATCAAAGGGAGAAGTTCCCGATCGCCCACCGGGTGGTGAATCAACTGCCCAAGATTGAACTTATCTATATTGCCGGCTTATACCATGATATAGCCAAGGGCCGTGGTGGTGATCACTCAGAACTGGGAGCAACTGATGCCATCGAATTTTGCCAACGACATCACTTAGGCAAATGGGATACTTATTTGGTTCAATGGCTGGTCAAAAACCACCTTCTAATGTCCATGACGGCACAACGTAAAGACATATCTGATCCGGATGTCATCGTCCGTTTTGCGGAACAGATCGGCGACGTTGTCCACCTTGATTACCTTTATATCCTCACTGTGGCCGACATTAACGCGACTAACCACACCCTATGGAACAGCTGGCGTGCGACCCTGATGCGCCAGCTCTACACTGAAACAAAGCGCACGCTGCGTCGCGGACTGGAAAACCCCGTCAATAAAGACGATCGAATTGAACAAACGCAAAATGAATCACTGGCCATATTACAACGTAAAGGCCACAGCTCAACTGAAGTTGAACAATTCTGGAACATGCTGGGCGAAGATTACTTTCTGCGGGAACAACCTCAGCATATTGCCTGGCAAACCCAGGCAATACTTGAACATGGCGATTCGACCTTACCACTGGTAATGATCCGCAAGACCTCTTACAGGGCCTACGAAGGTGCGACGGAGGTGTTCGTCTACATGCAAGACCTGCCCAACCTGTTTGCAGCAACAGCGTCTGCGCTTGACCAGTTAAATCTGACCATTCAGGACGCCCAGATCATGGTGGCCGATAACAACCAGGCCCTGAATACTTACACCGTTCTGACCGAGGATAACCTGCCGCTGCCGGAAGATGATGATTATCTTGAGCGGATCCGTATCCATCTCATTGAAGAACTGGATGACCCTGATGATTTTCCGGCCATTATCCAGCGACGAATACCTCGCCAAATGAAACTCTTTGCCTACCCGACTCAGGTCAGCCTAAGTACTGACCCGGCAACACAGCTAACAGTAGTCAAGGTAGTAACTCCCGACCGTCCCGGCCTGCTGGCCCGCCTTGGCGGCATCTTCGTAGACCTGGGAATCCATGTACGAAAAGCGATGATCACCAGTATTGGCGAGCGAGTGGAAGACCTTTTCTACATTAATGATGACGACGGGCAGCCTATAACTGATCCTGAGCTTTGCGAAAGCCTGAAACAGACCATCTGCCAGCAACTCGATGAACACAGTCAGTCAACCTGATCTCAAAGATCATACTAAAAATCAGGCACTGCTTAGATTAAAAGGACCGAACATGGACAAACAAACACAAACCGAACTTGAAGCCGCAGCTTTTCGTCGCTTAGTACAACATCTGGATGAACGTAAGGATGTACAAAATATCGACCTAATGATTCTGGCTGGTTTTTGCCGTAATTGCTTGTCTAAATGGTATAAAGCCGCAGCCGACGACCAGGGTGTAGAGATCAGCTACGAGTCAGCCTGCGAGCAGGTCTATGGCATGCCATATTCCGAATGGAAAAAACAACATCAGAAGCCAGCAACACCAGAACAGCTGGCTGCTTTTGAGGCGACCCAAAAACCTAAATAATCCACCGCAGCGCTCAGGTCGCCACCCAAGGTTTTAGCCCCCCCAGTGTTGGTTATTCAACTATTGGGGGTCACTTCACAAAGCCTGCGTTCTTGTTTAACCAAGACACTTACTGACTCGACTGCCAGGCCCGCTGCACCTGATTCAAATCAATCTCCAGAATCGTGGCATAGACATCGGTCTGTATCGGATAGCTCTTCACCACCCGCGCACCACGCACAATGCCCGCCACAGCCCCCTGAAACTGATCATTTTGCAGCACCATATCTTTAACTGAGGTAGTACCTGCCAGATATTGCCCGTGCACTAATACCGTCAACTCACGGTATGCATCCAGTTTAGAAGCCTTCATGGCCATCAGCATTTTATGCTGCTTACTCAACCCTCCTTGCAGACTGATCGGCGCATAACCTGTCACCTGAGCCCAGTTAGGCTCCACCGGTGTACTATCAACCTGTGGAGGAAGATCAGGCAGTGCCGAAACAATATCCTTGGTCGACTCGACAAACGTTTCGCAGCCTCCCAACGTTATCGCCAGCATCAAAACCAAAACACCTTGAAACATTTTTTTTACAGCATGGGATAAGATCATTTCACGACCTCAGTTGCCTTGCGTGTGCCGTTTTCAATTATCATCCCCTCATCCATCGCTTTAATCGGGTCGTACCCCGGCAAAGCCCCTTCTAGCCGGGCCGAAGGTATATTCGTTTGTGACGCAGCCAGAATTTGTCGAGTGGTCGTATCCAACACCCGGGCATTGATAATAATGCCATCCTGATGCTGACTATAGGTTCCGGTAAGAACAAAATGAATACGAAAGCGATTATGCAATGCCGACAGATTAGCGGTAGACAGAGGCTCTTTGGCTGAGGTATTTAAGCTCACTGCCCGAAAATCGATCAGGTTATAACCATGCTGCTGCAATTGAAAAATAAAATTTTCGCTCAGCCGCTCGCCGGTAGGGGTTCCGGATGCTTTACTCCCTAATTGAACAAAGGGAAGGATTGCAATGGGTAGTCGCTTTATCCGATTCTCAGTCAGACCCACATTCAGCTGAATCGCCATCTGTGACACCGCCTCACTCAGCGGATCCGCACCTGTTGACTGATCACCAACGACGCTCACCTCATGCTTAGCCAGCTCTCGCCGAGCTTCCAGATTAGCCGCTTCAGCTTCACGCATCTGCTCAACGACCTGCGGATCGACACTCTGCACCACAACCGGAACGGGCTCTTTCAGCATGCACCCAGACAACAGGCCAGACAACAGAATAGGAACAAGCAGTAAAGAATATCTCATCAACACCAGACACCCAGAATTAAATATCCGTTTAAACTAACATAAATCAGGCACTTAAACAGTCCCTGCTGTATTGCATCAAGTCAATAATTTGCATACCTTAGAGTATTATCGGTCAGCTATAAGTTATGTTTAATTCTATGCTACGTATCCTCGCCGCTTTAATCGTTAGTTTTATCAGCCTGTCACTGCATGCCGTCACGATGGAAGCAGAGGGACAAGCCCTGATATTTAACAAAGATCTCGACTCTGCCCGTCAGGCCGCCATTAAGAACGCCACGCAACAGGCTTCGCTTCAGGCCAGCGCCATTGTCAGCAGTACCCAGACCATTAATCAGGGGGTACTGAGTATCGACAATATGCAGGTGAGCACCCTCGGCATGGTAAGCAATATTGAGGTGCTGGACGAAAAAATTCAGGGACGCACGCTATGGGTAAAAATTCGTGCTAACGTCGATTTCGAAAAGGGCTGCCCTGCCGGAGTATCGGGCCATGGGTATCAAAAATCCGTCGCCATCACCGCCTTTCCTCTACTTTACCCACAGCAAGCTAATCTGGGTAATCTCAGTAACATCCAGACCGAGCTGAGCAATATTCTCAGTAACCAGATTAATCAGACAAGCAATCTTCGAGCGCTAAACGCAGGCATGCTCAACGTTCACCAAACGGCATCAACCGCTCCGACAAGACAGCTGAGTGCCGGCGCTCTGACTACGGTACTTGACCACACCCGACAGCTGGATGTGCAATACATTGTCTCCGGGGTGATTCGAGATCTGACTATGTCTGACAGCTCCGTCACTGATCCAAAGCGGAATATTTTGATCGATTTCTATAATCGAATGGATTATCGCAGCAAGCGGCATTTGCGAAGCCTGGCCCTTGACCTGTATATCCACGATGGCTTCTCTGGCGCTCTACTCTTCAGCAAGCAGTATGCAACCGCTGGCCGCTGGAACCTCGAACCCGAAGCACGTCCCGGTTTTGCCAGCGCCGAATTCTGGCGTCAGGACTACGGCAAGCAGACTCGAGAACTGCTCAGTCAGGTTACTTCCGATCTGAATGATGAGCTTCGCTGCATGCCCTTTTCAGCCAGCATAACGAAAAGTGACGGCAAATTTCTCTGGTTTAACGCCGGGGCCTTAGCCGGGATAAACGCTGGAGATAAGCTCACGGTCTACCGTAAATCCAGCTTCTTTACTGAAGATATGCGCAGCCATGTGCAACTTACCAATACCCGCAAAACACTAACCGTTACTGAAGTACAGCCGATGTTTGCGATAGGCCGTTTGTCTGAGGATGGGGCGGTTTATAATATTCAACCGGATGATGTTGTTATCGCCTGGTAATAAGCGGAACGCTTATTACCAGGCAGACCGCCGCTACGCGGCTAGCTAGAACGTGACTGCGTCACTTGCTAGTGGCTCGACGGAAAACTTCGTTTTCCTTGCTAGAAAAAACACCACAGAGAGCCAATTCAGCGCTCTTTTTATATATGCTTTGTGCCCAGACTGTGTGAAAACTATTGATTACCTGTTGGACTATCCATTGTGCTTTTATGATCAATCAGTCTTAACGTCGAAATCTATTAAATAGTCGTTTTTAGTATAATAAAAGGGTCAGCCAAACCAGAGAAAATCTGCGAT
>JAIBCZ010000252.1 GCA_024679645.1 Amphritea sp. | reverse complement strand
GTTGGATATAACTGATAATCTGGTGGCGGGCGAAGTGGTTCACCCTGAATCGGTGATTCGTCACGATGAGGATGATACCTATCTGGTGGTTGCCGCTGATAAAGGCACGGCGACTTTCTCTGATATCGCCAACTCTATCTCCGAAGAGTATGGCTTCTGGCTGGGTGATGCATTTGCCTCCGGAGGAAGCCAGGGCTATGACCATAAAGGAATGGGTATTACTGCCCGTGGTGCCTGGGAATCAGTCAAGCTCCACTTTCGTGAAAGAGGCGTAAATACCCAGCAGGAGGAGTTTACTGTTATTGGTATTGGGGATATGGCCGGCGATGTGTTCGGAAACGGTATGTTGTTGTCTGAAACCATCTGTCTGGTGGCGGCCTTTAACCATATGCATATCTTTATCGATCCAAACCCTGAGGTAGCCAGTTCTTTTATAGAACGTAAACGAATGTTTGAATTGCCGCGCTCAAGCTGGACTGACTACAATGCGAAGCTAATCAGTAAAGGTGGTGGCCTTTTTGCACGTTCGGCCAAATGGATCGACATTTCGCCTGAGATGAAAGAGCGGTTTGCTATTACGGCTGATCGCCTTGCCCCAACAGACCTGATCAATGCGCTACTTAAGGCGCCGGTCGATATGCTCTGGAATGGCGGTATCGGTACCTACGTGAAAGCGACTCAGGAAACCCATGCGGAGGTAGGAGACAAAGCCAATGACAATTTGCGGGTCAATGGTCATGAACTGAATTGTAAGGTGTTAGGTGAGGGCGGTAACCTTGGTTTTACTCAGTTAGGGCGTATTGAGTTTGCATTAAAAGGCGGGTCATCAAATACTGACTTTATTGATAATGCCGGTGGTGTCGATTGTTCCGACCATGAGGTCAACATCAAAATATTGCTCAATGAACTGGTTAATCAGGGCGATATGACCATGAAACAGCGTAATCAGCTGTTGCGTGAGATGACCGATGATGTTGCTGAATTAGTGTTGAAAAATAACTACCGCCAAGCTCAGGCACTTAATATTGCTGAAAGCCATGCACAGACGTCACTGGATGATTACCTACGATTAATTCATACCCTGGAGCGAGAGGGTAAACTGAACCCTGAACTTGAGTTTCTTCCGACTACGAAAGAGCTTGAGCGTCGTAAGGAACAGGGGCAGGGATTAACCCGTCCAGAGTTGTCAGTTTTGATCTGCTATGCCCGGATTGAACTTAAACAAGCGCTGATTAATTCGTGGCTTACTGAAGATAAAGGCTTTTCCAGAGAGATGGAAACTGCTTTTCCTGTTCGTTTGCTTGAACAGTTCCCTGAAGCGTTACATAACCACCGGCTACGTCGCGAGATTACCGCAACTCAAATCGCAAACGACCTTGTTAATCGAATGGGGATAACGTTTGTACATAGCCTTAGTGCTGCAATTGGCGTGAGTTATGCCCAGATTGCTGCTGCTTATATGGTTGCCCGTGAAGTGTTTGATATTGAAAACCAATGGCAACAGATTGAAGCGCTGGATAATCAGGTGTCGGCTGAGTTGCAGGCCGCGATGATGAAAGATTTGGTGCAACTTCTGGCGCGCGGTACTCAATGGCTCTTGCGTCACCATCGTGAGGGGCTGGATATTCAGCATTGTCTGGATATTTATAAGCCAGCGATTGATCAGGTTGTAGTATCAGACGCTTCTATTCACAAGGTTATACCGGCAGATCGGCTGGTGGAGAAATATGAACGATACGCCGATGCAGGAGTGCCCGGTCAGCTGTCAGCATTTTGTGCCGCCAGTGAAAATATATACTGGTTGTTGGATGTGATCGATGTTGCCCGTGATACCGATGAAGATGTTGAGCAGGTTGCTAAAACCTATTTTGGCGTTGGCACCAGTCTTAATCTAATCTGGCTGGATTACCAAATTCGACAATTCAGCAGTGTTAATCATTGGCAGGCGCTGGCTAAAAATAGCTATCGTATCGAACTGGATAACCAGCATCGGGCGCTGACTCTTAAGGTATTACAATCCGGAGAATCGGGAAGCAGTGTCGAGCAGCGTCTGGAGCATTGGCAACAACAAAAGTCAGTTCAGCTGGAGCGTTGGCACCATACTCTCAGAGAGATACAAAATACTAAGCTGATAGACTGCGCTATTTTTTCTGTCGCGCTCAGTGTTTTGCTTGAGCTGAGTTAAGGGAGCTGGCCCCTTGGGGCTCATTTCGCTTTCCATAACCTGCTTTAGCGAACAATGTGAAAAACGATTCAGGGCAATGCGCTGAATCGTTTTTTTTTGCTTATTGGTATTCGTCTCGTTATTAGAAATAATTGTTTAAAATTTCCCAAATACTTAGCGTAAAAACGATTAAATAGTCTTTTTATATTGTATAAACAGGAAAAAGAACTTTTGGTTGTTCTGTAAGCTAATAGCTTCATCTGGCCCTGAATATGGCTTGGTTGTTGCGAATGAAATTGTGGCTGTTCCTAATAACAGGAGCGGTTGCATAGCATTAACTTGAGTCTCTTTCGGGCGAGTCGTAAGGAATAGATCGGCAGGAAGCTGGATTAAAAAAATAAAATAATTTTCGATGAGGGTCAAAAATGATAACGCTTACTTTTATCATCTATCTCGCACTTATGTTGGCGATCGGTGTTGTTGCATACCGCCGTACCCAGGATCTGTCTGATTACGTATTGGGTGGTCGGAATTTGGGCCCGCTTCCCAGTGCGTTAAGTGCGGGTGCTTCCGATATGAGTGGCTGGTTGCTGATGGGGCTGCCGGGCTATGCCATGTCAGCAGGTTATGGATCTTTCTGGTTGGCAGGCGGTTTGCTAGTTGGCACCTGGTTGAACTGGCTGGTGGTTGCGCAACGTCTGCGGGTATATTCCCAGGTGGCTGATAATGCATTAACTCTGCCTGCTTATTTTGAAAAGCGCTTCAATGACACCAGCCATAGTTTGCGTGTAGTCTCCGCATTCTTTGTCTTGGTGTTTTTCTTGTTCTATACCAGTTCAGGTCTGGTTGCGGGTGGTAAGCTTTTTGAAACCGTTTTTGGTTTTGACTACACCATCGCGGTTATCGTCGGTGCTATTGCTGTTATTTCTTACACAATGTTCGGTGGTTTTCTGGCGGTATCCTGGACCGATGTTGTACAAGGCTTACTGATGGTTGGTGCTCTGGTACTCGTCCCGGTTATTGCGATTGGCGAACTGGGCGGGATGGATGGAACGCTTGCGGCCGTGCATGCAAAAAATCCTGAATTATTGAATATGTTTACAGATGCCGATGGCGCGCCGATTACCCTAATAGGTACTTTATCTCTGTTGGGCTGGGGCTTAGGCTACTTTGGTCAACCTCATATCCTTGCACGTTTTAAAGGTATCAAGAGTAAGGACTCCGTTCCCGCCGCCCGTCGTATAGCTGTAATCTGGAGTGCTATCTCTATGGCCGGTGCTTGCATGATTGGTCTGGCAGCAATTGGTTATTTCCCTGATGGTCTGGGGGATAGTGAAACTGTCTTCATGGTGTTAGTTGAT